>JAZDPD010000057.1:0-8344 GCA_043798045.1 Candidatus Omnitrophota bacterium
TAGGTCTATTAAACTCAGGTACAATAGATTTGTTTCCGCTTCGTGTAATAATGATATGGAATTCAATCAGGGCTGAATTCCAGGTGCGTTTTGCCGATATAATAATATCAATGAAGTACAGGGGTGTGATTTTGACAAAGAAAAAACTTTTTATCGTTGATGATGATGCGTCGGTTTGCCGCGCGCTCAGGATTCTTTTGAACACGTTTGATTTCGAGGTAGAAACATTTAATTCCGCGCAGAGTTTCTTTGACGCTGTTCCCAATGATGTTCCTGGTTGTTTGCTGCTTGACATTAATATGCCGGAAATGGACGGGTGGGCAATGCAAAAAAGAATGATGGAATCCGGATCGGGACGGATGGTTATTTTTATTTCTGCTGAGAAATCAGACACGGCCAGTGAACGTGCTTTAAAAGTCGGGGCTGTTGGTTTTTTGCAAAAACCGGTTAATGGTCAGACATTGGTTGATCTTATCAATTCTGTGTCAGATGATATGTGTGTGGTCTAAAGATGAAAAAGCAATCCATTGCCAAAGTAAAACAGGTTAGAAAATCGCGATTGAAAGCGCCTGTTCGGATCAATATGCAAGAGCAGCTTCGTCAACAAATGGATGAGCTGGAAATTCAAAAAGGGCAATTGAAGCAAGGTGCTGATAGAGAAAGACGGGGAGCCAGCCGAGAGAAGCTGGGTGCTGATAGGGAGAAGCTTGCCCAAGAGCAAATCAATATTCGAACCAAGGCCATGGATGCCACTTTGGATGGTATTTTTATTATTGATGCCAAACAGTCTGATTTTCTTATTATCTATGCTAATCCGGCTTTTTATAGAATTACCGGTTATACGAAAAGCGAGGTCATCGGAAGAAATTACTTTTTGCTTTATAAATCTGTTGTTCATGTGCGTGTCGTTGAAGAAATGCAGCAAACGTTGCGTAAAGGGCAGTCTTTTCATGGGGAGATGCTGAATTTCAGGAAAAATGGCGAGAAATTCTGGAGTTTACTGCGCATTACTCCGGTACCCGATGCCAAAGGGACTATCACTCATTATGTGGGGATCAAGACAGATACGACATTGATGAAGCAGAGAGATCTTGAGATTGCGTCGCAGCGTGAAGAACTTTTGCATGTGACCCGTGTGGGGAAGCTGGCCGAGTTTGTTTCATCTTTGGCCCATGAGATCAGCCAGCCGCTTACAGCCATTCTTTCCTATGCGCAAGCCGCGCAGCGTATGCTTGCAGACCGGGAACCCCAACTCAAGGAAGTCTTGAAGTATATTGTCAGTGATGACCAGCGGGCCGTTGAGGTCATTCGGCGGCTACGGGCATTGTTAAAAAAGAGTAAGCCTGTGTTTGAGCCGTTGGATATCAATGTGCTCATTAATGATACGGCGGCGCTTATCATGACGCATATTACCGTAAGGAGTAAGGTTATTAAATTTGGCCTTGATGGTGATCTTCCGCTCATTCAGGGCGATCGGATACAATTGCAACAGGTTATCCTGAACCTTATCAGTAATAGCCTCGAAGCTATGGATGAAAAGAGCGATTCCCGCGAACTGATGATCAGGACATCGCGCCAAGGTACTGACTTGATCTTGGTGGAGGTAGTGGATTCGGGATGTGGCATTGCAGCGGAAATCATGAACAAGCTTTTCGTCCATTTCTTTACCAGTAAGCCCGATGGTTTGGGCATGGGATTGTCGATCAGTCGCTCCATTGTTGAGGCGCATGGCGGCCGTTTGGAAGCCAAGAACAATCCTGAGGGTGGTGCGAATTTCTATTTTGTTCTTCCGATCCTAAAAAAGGATTCCTGATGAGCAGCATTAAGCCCATTGTTTATGTTGTTGATGACGATGTTTCGATATGCCGGTCGTTAACGTTATTGTTAGAATCACATGGATTCCACGTAGAGACCTTTTCTGGTGCGATCGCATTCCTGGCTTTTAAACATCCTCGAGTTCCCTCGTGTTTGCTTCTTGATGTCAACCTTCCTGATATTAATGGCCCGGTACTTCAGGACACCATGTCGGCAGAACAGCTGGCCATTCCTATTGTTTTTATTACCGGACACGGGAGTATTCCCATAGGTATAAAGGCGATGAAGCAGGGTGCGGTTGATTTCCTTCCCAAGCCGTATACAGAAACAGACCTGTTAAATGCTGTGGATCGTGCGATTGCAAGAAGCAAAGCGCAAAACACAGACGCTGCCGAAATAGTTCAAATCAATAAACGTATCAAGACGCTTAGTCCCAGAGAGTTGGAAGTGTTTCATTTTGTGGCCAAGGGAATGCTGAACAAGCAGATCGCTAAAAAGCGCGGCACAGCCCTGCAGACCATTAAAGTCCACCGGAGCCGCGTTATGAATAAGCTCCAGGCCAAGACTGTTACCGAGCTCATCTACTTCGCGCAAAAATCGGGCATTGTTAATTCCTAGATTTTATCGTCGATCGTTCTTCCTTGTCGTGTTATACCCTGGTTCAATTGTTTTCTTTTATATCCTGCTTAAGATAATGATACATAAAACATGCATCAATCAGTGGCCGCTATTTGACGCGATGGATGGAGTAAAGAAAGGCTATGGCACAATCAAGGGCAAGAAATAACAACAACATGAAAAGGGGCGGAAAATATGGAACATAACGATTTAGTATATTGGATTTGGTTTCTATTTATCGGTGGTGTGATTGGTTGGTTGGCAGGGATTATCATCCGAGGGCGCGGGTTTGGCATCCTTGGAGACGTTCTGGTCGGTGTGATTGGAGGAGCTCTCGGCGGATGGATGGCCGGAATGCTTGGGTTATATCCATCAAGTTCTCTGGGGGCCTTTCTTGTGGCGTTGGCCGGTGCGGTGATTTTGGTGGGGCTGACACGTTTCATTGTGAGGCAGGCATCATAGGGGTGAATCTATCGTCCGTTCCATAAAGGAGAAGGTAATGTTAAGGCAATCTTTAAAGTTCAAACCGGTGTTGGCTTGTGTCCTAGGTTTATCATTGGCCTGTTCAGGTGCATTGGCAAAGGGGCATGACGATCAGGGAGGCCGGAAAGAAGATAAGAGGGCCGAGAGCAGGAGGGATATTCGGGGTGATAGTCATGGAAATGACAGGGGAGTCCAGAGAGGCAAGAGTGAGTGGGGACATCATGAAAATCGGTATCATTATCGCGATGGCCGGTGGTATAGCCGGGGTTGGTTTGGATGGGAATTTTTTGTTCCTGCACTGGCAATAGGGGCGTTTGTTGAGGCTTTACCGCCAAGACACACGACAGTTATCGTTGAGAATACTACATATTATTATGACGATACTCGGTATTACAGGCAATTGCCTGATGGTGTTTATGTTGTCGTTCAGTCGCCGCGTGGCAGGTAGTATGACTGGTGCATGGATAAAGGATGTGTTTTGATGAGAATAAACTTTTTCAGGTATCTAAAGATAAAGATCGCTTCGGCGCTTTATCGTCGCAGCGCTGAAGCGCGGTTTTCGAAAATGGAGAAGCTCAACAGATTATCCGTGAAGAAGTCGGATGAACGGCCTGTTTCACAAGGTCATAACGTTGATAAGATCAAGCCGGATAGTTTTGAAAAGAAATACACACCACGTCGACTTCTTTTAATATTAGTGCTTTTGATATTGATATGTGGTTTTCTGATCAAGTACTTATTCTTGTGGTTTCCGATGCTGCATGAGCGAAACATGCCTCTGATTGTCTCATCGTTGCTTATTATCATCTTATCACCGGTGCTTTATGCGTTCTTTTACACACCAATGGTCAGGGAATATGACAAGTTAAGAAAATCTGAAGGAAGGATGAGGGAACTGGCGCTCATGGATGTTCTCACGGGCTTGTGTAATCGCAGGGGATTTCTGACGTATGCTGATCAGCTTTTGAAATTGTCTGACCGCACGAAACGGGGGCTAATCTTGATTTATGCAGATCTGGACAATATGAAAGCCATTAACGATGAATTAGGACATGATGAGGGGGATCGGGCCCTAACGACTGTCGGGGATGTGCTAAAAATGACATTCCGGAGTTCGGATGTTGTCGGACGTGTCGGTGGCGATGAATTCGCCATACTTGCTTTAGAGGCAAAGGCAGAAAGCCTGGATGCGCTGCGTAAGCGTTTGAAGGAGAATCTTAAACGGACAACATACAATGAGGGGGCGACGCATCAGCTGACAGTCAGTCTCGGGATCATTTATTACGATCCTGAAAAGCCGCAGCCTATTGAAGAATTGCTAAGGCGTGCCGATGGGTTGATGTACAGGGAGAAATTATCCGTATGATAAATGTAAAGACAGGGATATCTCCGTCAATGTTAAAGACCAATAAAGAAGTCATCCGTTCTTTTACGGCGGGAGTATTGGCCAATGCGGTTGATTTCAGTATTTATTTCCTGTTAATTAATATTTTTTCTTACAACATATCAAAAGGTATTTCATTTACACTCGCGGGGATTGTAGGGTATTTGTTTAATAAATATTGGGCGTTCGAACGATTTCAGCCATCGTACGCGGAAGGTGGCCGGTATGTATTCATTAGCGTTTTGGCCTTGGGAATTAATATTGTCACCAATCAAAGTATCTTGAATGTATGGCCCCAACACGTGTTGCTGGCGCTCGTTATAGCCTCGATGACAACGGGACTATTCGCATTTATTTGTTTTAAATGGTGGGTTTTCAGAACATTGCTGAAGGAGGCCGTGTATTTTTCGTGGTGGAAGTTCATTCCGTGGAAATTCTTAATAAGGGATGTGTCCCGCAAGCAAGGCTTCTTGGATCCTATTAGACTTCTTTCTCAATTGCAGAATTTTGCACAACCTTCAGAAGTGACAGCTCCAACCGAATTAATACGTTCGGGTGTCGTTTTACACGCCCGCGGCTTGATCAATAGTCTGGCCATCCAGCATAATCTTGACTGGATTTGGCCTTATTGGGTCGAATGTCAGTATAACCCCCGGAATGAAGCGTTTATCCCGCGCTCTTTTTCGTTAACCCAAATTAATCTTACCCATAGGAATTGGACAGCGCTGGGTGTTCCCGACTGCCATGAATTCCCTTTGGTTGATCCTCGCGGACTTACAACTCCCTTTTATGATGGTTGGTCACTGGATGTCTGGATAATACCTGACGATGGAAGGACGCTGATCCTGTCTCGTGCTGGTCATGTAGCTCAAAGGATGGTCATGGATGACAATCTGCATGTGATCACAGAGGCAAAGTTTGATCAATTAAGTTTAAAACTTAAAGCAGAAGTCATTGGTTCATCAGAAGCGCCAATCTGTCAGATCAGAATATCCGGATCCTCTGGTATAAAATCGCGATTGGTTGTTTCTTTGCGACCGTATAACCCCGAGGGCATTAGTTTCATTAATGATATTTCTCTTCATAAAGATTCTCTGGGTTGGGAGGTTAATCAAAACAGCAACGTCTATTTTGACAAGAAGCCTGATCAATGTATATTTTCCGACTATTATCGTGGCGATGTATATGGATATTTATCACAAATAGAGATTCAGAAAGACGTTTCATGCAAGGTTGGAATGGCAAGCGCGGCCGCGGTGTATGCCGTGGCCGCGGGAGGGTCACAAGAGATTACCCTTTTTGTGCCGCTAACAAAGAACAAGATAAAAACGGAATCTTATCGCAATTATCAAGAAACAGCACAAAGGGCATGGAAGAAAAGCCTTGAGGGCATATGTTCCTTGCAAATCCCCGATCACCATTTCAAGTTTCTTTACGATGCCGCTATTAGCACCATGATCCTGCATTCTCCCAGGGAAGTTTACCCTGGCCCTTACATTTATCGACGCTTCTGGTTCCGGGATGCGGCTTTCATATTGCAGGGGTTGTTGTGTGTTGGCCTTAAAGAACGTGTCCGCCGGGCTCTGGATTGTTTTCGTTCACGTCAAACGCACAGCGGCTATTTTCTTTCTCAGGAAGGAGAATGGGATTCTAACGGCGAAGCCTTGTGGATCATGCGTCAATATTGTGAGATGACGGGAGAAATGCCGTCAAAGGAATGGCAAGTGTCGATCAATAAAGCAGGCGAGTGGATTTGCAAGAAGCGCTTGTCCAGTCATCTGAAAGAGCCTCATGCCGGGTTATTGCCATCGGGATTTAGCGCCGAGCATTTGGGTCCGAATGATTTCTATTATTGGGATGATTTCTGGTCTGTGGCGGGATTGCAAGCCGCGTCATCGTTATCGACTTTGTACAAGGATCATGACAGGGCTGTTCATTTTGAACAGGAATCGCTCGCGTTACGGGAGAGTATTGATCAAAGCTTAAGAACAGTCAGTCAACGTTTAAAGA
This sequence comes from Candidatus Omnitrophota bacterium, assembly GCA_043798045.1. Classification (GTDB taxonomy): domain Bacteria; phylum Omnitrophota; class Gorgyraeia; order Zapsychrales; family Fredricksoniimonadaceae; genus Fredricksoniimonas. Next base: position 6,311 of record JAZDPD010000057.1, read on the forward strand.
GGCCGGCTATCCCCGCTTCGCCATATCGCCGGATGGATTCAGGGGCGATCGGTTCTTTGGTTGCCAGTTATCCACTGCATATTGTCGGGCCGGATGATACCAGGGTTCTGGACACGGCTGATTTCCTGATGAGAAATTGTTTGGTCCATGGCGGGTTTTTTCATGATATGACCCATTCAGGGGTTAATCCTTACCTGACGTTACATCTGGCACAAGTGTTATTGCGCGCAGGTAATCCCAGGTATTTCAGTTTGATGACAGCCGTGGCCAAGCTGGCATCGTCAACAGGGCAATGGCCTGAGTCGATCCATCCACGAACGGGGGGTGGATGTATGGGGGACGGGCAGCATGTCTGGGCCGCGGCAGAATGGGTTTTGATGATAAGAAATTGTTTTGTCCGGGAAGAAGGTGAACGGTTGATCTTATGCTCCGGTATTCCGTCCATCTGGCTGGAAAAGAAAGAGTTGATGTCTTTTGGCCCCGCGCCAACTCGTTTTGGGGACATTCAGATTTCCATAAGACCTCAAGGAGAAAACGTTCTTGTTGAATGGCAGGGGAAATGGTTTGCGAAAGAGCCGGTGATGGATATTCGGTTGTCTGACTATAAAGCTGTCAGTGCATTGCCAGGCACAAACTCGTTTGAATTGAAAGACAGGGTGGCATCGTGAGTGAAATTCTTACAGACGAACCTAAAGATCTTATTACATTGAATACAGGGCGCAGCATTGATCCTGAAGAGATCGAAGCGGCCTATACAAAAGTGGCTCCTGTTAAAGAAATGTGTGTTTTTATTGTTTCTGGGATGCACGGCGTAAAGGGAGCAAGGATCCTTTGGGCAGTTATTCAACCGAATCTTGATGATTTCAGGGAATTTGATGAAGTGAATCTGCGAGGTGTTCTTCAGGAGAGATTTGACAATGCGGCCGCATTGCTTCCGTATAACAAACGGCTTAAGGGGTTTACGATCGTTATTGAGGATCTGCCGCATACCATGTTTGGAAAGTTGAACAGACAGGCCATCAAGAAGATATATCAACCCAGGGTTATCGCCGGGATAGAAGGCGCGCTTCCGGTATCAGGAAAGGTTTCAGACGCGGATTGTCTCTTGAAAGATTCTGCAACAGGTAAAATAATTCTGGGATGTTTGCGAGAGCAAAGCGGGATCAAAAGAGCCATTGTTCTTGAGGATTCTTTAGAGCTTGATCTGGGCATTGATTCTTTGGGCAGGATCGAGCTGGCCTCGGGCCTTGAGGTAGCTTTTGAGGCGGCTATTAAGGACGAAGCGGTTTCCAAGGCGTTCAGTGTCAGGGATCTAGTTTTAGGCATAACCGAGGCGTTGAAAGAGGCCAAGGATATTCCCAGGGAGGAGCAGGGAATAGAGTTAGGGCCAGACTATTGGAAAGAGACATTACATGTTCTGCCGAAAAAAGAGAACCTGGAAATGCTTGAACTTGAGCCTGGCTTTTTTGCCTGGCTATTCCGGTTTGTTTTAACCGCTATCGACTGTTTGATTTTTAAATTGTTTTTCAGTATTAAAGAAGAAGGCGCACAGAATGTACCTCAAGAAGGGGCTTATATTCTCTATGGCAACCATACAAGTTTCCTGGATGGCCCAGCCATTGCCGCCTGTTTGCCGAGAAGGTCGGAACTTCAAATATTCTATTTTGTATTTGGGCCCTATTTCTTCAGGCCATTTGTAAGATCTCCTGTTTTAAGAAATCTTGTCAAGATGGGGCGCTTTATCCCGTTCGACTTCTCGACACATTTTCTGGAAGCTCTGCGAAGCAGCTACTATGTTCTTCATCATGGCAAAGGACTGTGTTTTTTTCCAGAAGGGTTACGTAGCAGTAGCGGGCAGATTGGAGAATTCAAGAAAGGATTTGGCGTGTTGGCCAAGGAGTCCATGGCGCAGCTTGTGCCCGTAGCTATTGAGGGCGCTTATGAAGCCTGGCCTAGCACATCAAAATATTTCAAACGCCATCCGGTCCGGGTGAGATTCGGGAAACCCCTTCTTCCTGAGGATCTGGAAAAGGC
>JAZDPD010000068.1:0-9915 GCA_043798045.1 Candidatus Omnitrophota bacterium
CGAACAGGTCCGCAATCCCATCCGTCAAAATTAACCGCCTCACCCCATGGCACCTGATATCTTCCTGTGAAATAAGGACCAAATTCGCGCAGGTAATTCCCTTCCGGCCCCAGATGGTTATACACCGCATCAAGACAAACAGCTATGCCGCTTTGATGACAGGCATTGACAAATTCCTTAAGTCCTTGCGGCCCACCGTAACCAGGGTGAACAGCATAAAGACCTGTCCCGTCATAACCCCAATTGCGATTTCCTGGAAAGCGGGCCACAGGCATGACTTCCACACATGTAATCCCCAATTTTCCAAGATAAGGGATTCGCCTGATCGCAGCTTCAAACGTCCCCTCGGCTGTAAATGTACCGATATGCACTTCGTAGAAAATTTGTCCGGGCAGATGAATCCCCTTCCATCGGCGGTCTGTCCAGGCAAAAGAATCCGGATCAACTACCTCGGATGGCCCATGCGGACTGACTGGCATCGACCTGGCCGCAGGATCCGGACGTTCGCAACCGTTATCAAGAATATAGCAATAACGCATCCCTTCCGATACCATCGAAACCTGCCGTGAGAAATACCCATCCTCACCACTGTCCATATCCAATACAATATCACCTTCAGGCCGGAATAATTTCAGCCTGACTTTCTGGCAGCGAGGCGCCCACACCTTGAATAAATATATGCCCGGTGCCATGCGATTAGCCCCAAGATCGAACGGCTGCAGTTTAAAACTATCTTGACGATTATTATTTGTCTTCATATGTCGCCAATAACCCCGTATATGTATACTGAAACACATCCTTCACCAGAACAGCATATACTCCCCGATCATTATATACTTTGATAATATTCCCCGTTACAACATCCTTAAAGGAAGATGGGTAAACGAAGCCCTCCGGAAGAATGATGCGTGTGTCCTGCCATAAAGCCTGCGATGGAACTTTTTCAGTTTCGGAAATATTTAAACCGGCAAAGAATCGTGCGGCAACCGCCAGGATCATCTTCTCGCCACGCGACCTGACAAACGCAACCACATGATGGGACAAGCCCCCCTCAATCATCGCCGGCAAATATGTGCTGCCGGCAAAAACTTCCTTGTTGGCCCGGCGAAAACACAAATACCTGGACAGCAAAAACAGCTTAACCTTATCCGGCTCCTGCCCCCATTGCAGCATGAGATCACAAACAGGTTTGCCGGAATGAATATCATTATCAATCGATCGCATAAGTTCCATGCGTCTGTCAAAATCAACCTGCCTGCGGTTATCCGGATCAACCAGGCAATAATTCCAAAGTTCATCTCCCTGAAAAGTATCCACAACACCGGGAGAACATATCTTAAGAAGTAACGCTGAAAGCGAATTCAGTCTGCCCAAAAAAGCGATCTTTCGCTGAAAAGGAAGAAAATCGTCAAGAAAGGCATTCCCGGGACCTGCTGTCAAAAGCGAATGCGTAAACGACTTAACAGCCCCTTCATACTCCAGATCAGGACGAATCCAACTCGTATATATCTTGGCCTCACGGATCGATTTAAGAACGACCTCCCATATCCTGTCATTAAATGCCGCAAAATCCTCATCTCTTAACGACACCTGAGGCCAAACCCCAACCAATGACTGGTAAAGCAAATATTCCGTATTCCGGCGAGGTTCAAGTACTCCGGAAATCTCAACCTTGAATTTCTGATTAAGCTCAGCCCATCTGAGAATCTTGTCTTGCCACAAATCCGGCATCTCACTGAGCACATTGATACGCATCCTGACATCTTCACTGCGCTTGGTATCATGCGTGGATGAAGCCACAAAACTATAAGGCCAACGCTTGTTGCGGTATTGATTCTTCAGATGAAAATCATCTGCAGAATATCCGAAGTAAAACGGATCTCCGCCAACTTCATTCAGTGATATTAACCGGTTATACACATAAAATGACGTATCTTCAAAACCCTTGGCCATGATCGGCGCTGTCAACTGCTGGAACCGTAAAAGAAAATCCTTATACAGCCCCCCCTCATCTCCCGACAAATCATGACAGACACGTAATAAAAGAACATCCCTTAAAAAGTCATAAACAGCCGGATTAAGCGCCGGTGTTTTCTTCTTGGCTTTTTCGACCGCGAGTTCGACATAGTGCACATCTTTCAACGATGGCGCCACGGCATCAGGTGAAACATACGTCCTGTAAACAGGAAAACAGGCAATGACCTCACGGATCGCCAATGTCAAATCATTACGTGTAAAATCCCTGAAAAGACGGTTGGTTTCTGATATCTGATCAAGACGATTACCCAGTGAATTTATCTCACTGGCCATATGTACCAAGGCAAAAAACTTCTTTTTTGAATAAACCAGCTCCTCAAAATCAATTTTATGGCCAATATACCCCTCATACAACCCGGCAAACGTCGATTCATGACGTTTATCCACAAAAAGCCCATTAAGCGCATTCATGAAATCATAACCGACAGTCCCATGAATATTCCAATTCTTCGGAAGCCGTTCTTCGCGATCCAGTATCTTCTCCACAACAACAAAGAACCCCGGTGATTTTGAGAATTCATTCACCAACAACCGATCAATCACTCCCCGCGCCGATTCAATATCAAAGGCCTTCGTTTCCTGAGACCCCGAACCAGTCTGCCCGTCCCATTCCCGCAAAAGCATTTGCAACAAACATTCCCGCTGAAGCGCCTTGAAATAAGCCGGCGGGTCATAAAGGCCGTCGGGATGATCGATGCGCAAACCTGAAACTTTTCCTTCGCGAATAAGGGTGAAAAGGAATCGATGATAATGCTGAAAAACACGTTCATCTTCAATGCGAATAGCTGCCAGGTCATTTATATTAAAAAATCTTCTGTAATTAATTTCCTGAACGGCAACGCTCCATAACCCAAGCCGGTATGCTTGTTGGCCAAGAAGCACGTCCAAAAGGTCAAAACTTCTTGGCTCGGCCTTATTTCCATTAAAAATATTTAATGTGTTACCCAGACATTCCCGAATATCCACACAACGTCCTACCAAAGCGGCCAAACGAGATTTAGCGATTTCTTTCTCACGATTACGTTCTTCAGATCCTTTCTCACTGCAATCTGCATGATAGGGCAGGTTTTTAAACGATGTCATCACACTCAAATATTCAAGCAAATCATTGCTTTCTTTTCCGAGCTTCTGCTGCAATTGATGAAGACCCATCTCTAAAATCATCGGATAGGTTTGAGGATCAACCGGAAACACCCGCTCGTAATAATGAACCGAAAATGCCCCCGCTTCAAACGCCAGCCGGAGTTCACCGTTCTCCAGAACCCTGCCGTAAAAATCACCCAAAACAGGTAATAAAACTTTCCCTTTCAGCTCTTTCTTGGCTGAGTCCCAATCAATATCAAAATACCTCGCATAAACTGAACTTTGCCCGTTCTCCAGGACATCCATCCACCATTGATTGTTATTACCTGATATCCCCATATGATTAGGCACAACATCTACAATCTGTCCCAACCCGTGCGCCACAAGCTCATCACAAAAATGCTGATAATCCTGCAAAGAACCGATCTCTGAATTAATCTGATTCGGATCTGCCACGTTATACCCATGCAAACTTCCGGGAACTGCCTGAAAGAATGGAGAACAATACACAGCATCAATGCCAAGATCTTTCAAATACGGAATAATCGCCGTCGCATGTTTAAAGGTAAACATTTTATTAAACTGCAACCGATACACCGATGAAGGGATATTAACAGACCGCGACTTCTTAATAATCCAGGAACTCAGTTTTTCTTCACTCAGGATTGTTATACCCGACGATACCCCGGAAACATCTGTTTTTAAAGCCACGTAAACCTCCTGATTATGGCTGAATGATGCCATCAACTTTTTCACATTAAGAACTACACGTTAAAGATCAAAAAAATTCTTTGTTTTCTTAGCCATGACAAAGACCGCCAATGAACGATCTGACAACTTGTATTCGACTCCTGCCGAAAAATGCATCACATCATCCCCTGGTTTGGCCGTATCCAAAACCATGTCCCATTCGAACCCTTGCATGCATTTAGGCAAACAAAACGGCATGTCATGGTGTGCCGCGTTCATTAGAATAAGAACTGTATCACCGGATATCTTTTCCCCGCTCTCGTCCACTTCATTGATTGCATTCCCCGCCAACATCACACCGAAACAATGAACATACGGGGTTTTCCATGCCTCATCTGTCATCTCCGCGCCACCCACATCAATCCAGAGAATATCCTTGATATCACTCCCGCGGATTTTTCGACCCTGAAAGAATTTTCGTCTGCGAAAAACAGGATGCTCCCGCCACAAACGAACCAAACGCCGCGTGAAACCCAGAAGCTTTTTCTGATCCGCATCTAGATTCCAATCCACCCAGGTCAATTCATTATCCTGGCAATACGTATTGTTGTTCCCCTGCTGGGTCCGTCCGAGTTCATCACCGGCCAAAAGCATCGGGACACCTTGAGACAATAAAAGTGTTGCCAGGAAATTACGCTTGAGCTTTTCACGCAGGGCCTTAACCAGCGGATCATCCGTCGGACCTTCGGCTCCCCAATTCCAGCTCTGATTATCATTAGAACCATCAGTATTATTGTCCCCGTTGGCTTCGTTATGTTTCTCATTATAACTGACCAGATCGTTGAGTGTAAAACCGTCATGGCACGTTACAAAATTAATGCTGGCATACGGACGACGACCACTTTGCGCATAAAGATCGCTACTGCCACTGAAGCGCGTCGCAAACTCACCCACCGTACCTCCATCACCTTTCCAGAAACGACGCACAGTATCACGGTAAAGCCCATTCCACTCGGTCCATCCAACAGGGAAATTGCCCACCTGATATCCTCCATGCCCCAAATCCCATGGTTCCGCAATAAGTTTAACCTGGGATAAAACAGGATCCTGGCAAATGACATCAAAGAAAGCGCTTAATTTATCTACAGCATAAAGCTCGCGCGCCAAAGCACTGGCCAAATCAAACCTGAATCCATCCACATGCATATCCAACACCCAATAACGTAAGCTATCCATGATCATCTGAAGAACGCGGGGATGCTGCAAATTAAGGGTGTTCCCGCATCCGGTAAAATCCTCATAGTAGCGCCTGTTATCTTTGACCAGACGATAATACGCTGCATTATCCACCCCGCGAAATGACAATGAAGGCCCGCACTGATTACCTTCGGCCGTATGATTATAAACAACATCCAGGATCACCTCAATCCCTGCCTGGTGAAACGAACGGACCATCCTTTTGAATTCATTGATTGAATCCTGTTGTTGTATTGACGATGAATACCGAAGATCCGGGGCAAAGAATGACAGGGTATTGTATCCCCAGTAATTACTCAGCCCTTTTTCAAGCAAATGCCTGTCATCAACATGGTGATGGACCGGCATCAACTCGACCGTCGTGATCCCCAGGTCTTTAAGATACCGGATGACTGAATCCGAAGACATCCCAGCATACGTTCCCTTCAGATTATCAGGAACCTGCGGATTAAGCTTTGTAAACCCCTTGACATGAGCTTCATAAATAAGAGTCCGATGCCAAGGTATCTTGGGAGGCCGGTCATTGCCCCAGTCAAACCGGTGATCAATGACAAGGGATAACGGCGCCACAGCCGCATTATCCCTGTCATCAAACGAAAGGTCTCCTGCCGGATCACCAATACTGTAAGCAAACAATTCATCTGCCCATTTCACACGTCGGCCAATAGCTTTGGCGTATGGATCAAGAAGAATCTTGTTAGGATTAAAGCGATGGCCTTCCGCGGGAGCATACGGCCCATGGACCCTGAAGCCATAAAGCAACCCGGGCCAGGCTCCAGGCAAATAACAATGCCAGATCTGATCCGTCTGCTCCATCATCAGCATCCTGTGGGTCTCAACCTTACTTTCAGGTGAATCAAACAGACACAGTTCAACCTTTGTGGCATTCTCTGAAAAAATCGAAAAATTTACCCCAGTTTCATCCCAGGTCGCACCCAGAGGGTACGGACGCCCCGGCCAAACTTTCATATTGCTGACTTCCGTTGCCATGTTATCCTTGAATTGAAAATGTTTTCAGAATATGCCGTATGCCCCTGAGCGGAATAACCATCCAGTCCGGACGGTTATTCAATTCATAATACAGTTCATAGATCGCCTTATCGAGCAAGAAAGACCTTAACAAGACATCAACCTCCCGGCGATCTTTCGGGAGGAATTCCGCATCCCCCACTGCATCAAAATAGGCATTCAGAAACACGCCGCCAACATGATGATTCCAGCGGTCAGCCGCCGCCTCCAGAAGGCTCACATCAGCCTCGCGCACCGTGCGATTCATAAAAAGTGTGGCATATGACGCATAATGAAACGACCTCAACATCCCGGCCACATCACGCAAGGCAGATCGTTTCAGCCGCCGCTCACTCAATGAACGCGCCGGTTCACCCTCAAAATCAATGATCATAAAATCCTTGCCTGTAAAAAGAACCTGGCCGAGATGAAAATCACCGTGAATACGTATTGTCTTACCCGTAAACTTTGTCGATAGAATTGTCTTGAACCAGTCATAAATCTCACGCTCCGCTTCCAAAACAGGCACCGCCTCCCCCTGAAGTTCCGGCGAGAGTTTTTCGCAATATTTACGCAGTGTGCGCAAGGTCAATCTTGCACGGCTGCCCATATTCTGATAGATCGAACGCTGATAAAGCATGGAAAAAGTCTCGGGTTTAAAATTCGGATCCGGTGTATTGACGGCCAGCTGCTGATGCATCTGGGCTGTTCGAAACGCCAACCGCTTGACCATCTCGATATAAAAAGGATCAATCACCATTTTCATATCAATTAACGCCAATGAGGCCAAAGGCGACGGATCCGTATCCTGTATCCTGGACAGGATCTGGTCAAAATAGAGTTTTATCTGATCAACCGTGTAATTCCATGCATCTGACTGACTGTGGACATATGACTGCAGCACACAAATAGCTGTCGGTTCCGCTTTGGGCCGCATGTATTTTACCTGACCCGCAAAAACAGGCGTATAATCATATTTTCGTTCTTCACTCAAGTAACGGATGATCTCGGCATCAGGATTGACCCCCTCCTCGATCTTTCGGAACAGTTTCATGAAAAAGGCATCGCCAAAAATAATGGCGGTATTGCTCTGGTCCGCCTTCAACACCCTGGATGCTGGCGCTTCGAGATAATTCCCGGAAACTGATTTCAAACCACGACCCGAATATCCCTGAAGGAGCGTATCCCCACAACTAACCTGACGTCGGTTGGCGATCATCAGAAAAAGCTGTGCGTGGAACTTGCTGTCAAAAGCGCCATCAATCAGGACTCCCTCCTGTGAGCCGACCTGGAGACGGCAAATCACACTCTGAGGAAAATCCTTGACGATCTGTTGATCATCCTTGGTAGACAAAAATGACAACGGCAGCAAATAACCTTCCGGCGCGCCTGATGTGTACTGAACATTGACAACAGAAATCCTGGCGCCGCCCTGATGAACCGACATCACATCACTGATACGAACAGACCGGATGGTCCGTGATTTACCGGAAAACCAACGGCATCCCTCAAGATAGTGCGGCAATATTTCCATTTCCAGGTAATGAACCACCTCACCGGTTAAAACTTCATCCCATTGGCTCTTAACGCAAATAGGTGTTGATTCATGTTCCAATATGGAAGCCTTCGGACGCTTCAAGGAAAACCAGAAATGACTGTGCGGCCCAAGCGTCAGAACATAGGGCGTATCCTTGATCGGCGGAAAATTATTATGACTGAATAATTCCTGAGGAACAAAGTCCCTGTATTCCGGCAAATCAAGCTCAACGGGCTGGGAATAACGGGACAAATTGATCACCACCAAGACTGACTCATCGTTATAGGAACGAATAAAACACAGCACTTTGGCATTGTCAGGAAAAAGAAATTTAATGGTCCCTTGACTGAACGCACGGTAACGCTTGCGCATCGCCAGAACACGCCGCATCCACCAGAGCATGGAAGACAAATTATTATCCTGTGTTTCAACATTAACCGTCTCGTAATGATATTCCGAGTCAATGATCACAGGAAGATACAACTCCTGTGCATTCGCCCTGGAGAAACCAGCGTTGCGGTCAGGGCTCCACTGCATCGGCGTCCGCATCCCGTTTCGATCTCCAAGAAAACGGTTATCTCCCATGCCGATCTCATCACCATAATAAATAACAGGTGTCCCTGGCAAAGACAGCAAAAGAATATTCATCACCTCGATCTTGCGGCGATTATTGCTCAAAAGGGGTGCAAGCCTGCGCCTGATACCAAGATTGATCCTGGACTGTGCATCCTTGGCATAAGCCCGGTACATATAATCACGCTCTTCGTCGGTCACCATTTCCAGTGTCAATTCATCATGATTACGCAGGAAAATAGCCCACTGGCAATTGGACGGAATAGACGGTGTCTGTTCGAGGATATCCACAATAGGAAAACGGTCCTCCATTTGCACACCCATATATATTCGCGGCATCAAGGGAAAATGAAACGCCATCTGACACTCATCGCCTTTTCCAAAATAGGCCGCCGCATCTTCAGGCCACTGATTGGCCTCTGCCAATAACATACGGTCCTTGAACTTGCCATCAATATGCGCCCTGAACTTCTGCAGAAAAGCATGCGTTTCAGGTAAATTCTCACAATTAGTTCCTTGCCGTTCAAATAAATAAGGCACCGCATCCAACCTGAGCCCGTCAACACCAAGCTCAAACCAGAAATCAGCCACTTTCATGATCTCTTTCTGAACAGACGGATTATCAAAGTTCAAATCCGGTTGATGTGAATAAAACCGGTGCCAATAATACGCCTGGGCTTGCTCATCCCAGGCCCAATTGGATTGCTCAAAATCTTTAAAAATAATACGGGCATCCTGATAAAGATCCTGGGTCTTACTCCATACATAATAATTTCTGTGATCAGAACCTTCCTTGGCCTTTCTGGCCCTCTGAAACCATGGATGCTGGTCTGATGTATGATTAATAACCAGTTCCGTAATAACCTTCAATCCATGTGCATGCGCCTCTTTCAGGAAAACTTTAAAGTCTTTCAATGTCCCGTAATGCGGATGAACTGAATAATAATCCGCAATGTCATACCCATCATCCCTTAACGGTGAAGGATAAAAAGGCAAGAGCCATACGGCTGAAATGCCAAGATTCTTTAAATAATCAAGCTTACGGGTCAAACCCAGAAAATCACCGATCCCATCATCCTTGCTGTCATAGAAGGTCTTGACATGCAACTGATAAATTATGGCATCTTTATACCATACAGGCTGGCCAGGAATCTCCCGATTGTCATCAACCATAAAAAAACCTCTTTATACAATTTGTTGTTTAAAGAATATCACTGCCAGCGGCGGGATAACAAGTAACAGTGAATATGACCGTCCGTGTGCCGGCAATGGTGTGGCCTCTACACCACCCAAATTGCCATATCCACTGCCGCCGTATTCCTTGGCATCACTATTTAATACTTCTTTCCAGAATCCTCCCAACGGGATACCGATCTTATAATCTGTCCGCGGCAGCGGTGTAAAATTACAAACCACTAATACCGGAGACACACTTGAATCTGCCCAGCGAATATAACTGATAATACCCCTTTCCCAATCACAACAATCCATCCATTCAAATCCACGACTGTCAAAATCATTCTCATACATCGCAGGATCTGTTTTATAAAAATAATTCAGCTCTTTGAGCCAGCGCTGCATCTGCTGATGTGCCTTCTGCTCCAGAAGATGCCAGTCCAGGCTTCGATCATGATTCCATTCCAGGCGTTGGGCAAATTCCTGTCCCATAAAAACAAGTTTCTTACCTGGATGACCATACATAAAACCAAAAAGCAAACGGAGATTGGCAA
>JAZDPD010000091.1:0-2843 GCA_043798045.1 Candidatus Omnitrophota bacterium
TTACACATTATTTTTTACCTCCCCTGCCCTGCAACGGGCCAGGACCTTGATTTAATGATAAATTAATTCAAAAAGGTAGGGCGAGGCCTCCGGTCGAGCCATCTGGCCAAACGAATCACCCACGCTGGAAGCGTGGTAAACCAGAGGGACTGCCCCGCGTTCCGCGGGGTTCGCCCTGCCATCGGAACCGCATAAGTTTGATTTATCTTCCGGGACCGCGTTTTATCCAGACATCGATGATGGCAATGTCGACCGGGTTAACCCCGGGAATGCGGGAGGCTTGCCCCATGGTTGCGGGCCGTATTTTTTGAAGTTTCTGGCATGATTCATACCGGAGCGTCTTGATGGCGGCATAGTCAATCCAAGCCGGAATTGAGATGCTGTCGATCAGGGAATACCGTTTTATTTGTTCCAATTCGCGCTTTATGTACCCATCGTATTTCAGCTGGATCTCAACCTGCCTTTTAACTTCTTCCGGAAGCTCGGGGCGATGTCCGGGGATTTGGGCGTAGGTGTTGTCAGGGTTCTTGAGCATCTGGGCCAGGCTGGTGGATTCAATAAACAATGAGCCAAGACGTGTGATCTCTTCACCGGTCAGCCTGATATGTTCCCGCCTGGTTTGGATTTCATCCTGGCTGCATATCCCGATTTCTTGCGCGTGTTCAAGCATCCGGTACGGGGCATTATCCTGACGCAACATCAAGCGGTGCTCAGCCCGGGAAGTAAACATCCGATATGGCTCATCAACGCCCTTGGTCACTAAGTCATCAATTAAAACTCCGAGATAGCCTTCGGTCCGCGTCACCCTGAATTTATATTGTCCGGTTGCCTTTCTTGCGGCATTTACTCCAGCCATAAATCCTTGCGCTGCAGCTTCTTCGTATCCAGTGGTTCCGTTTATCTGTCCGGCAAAAAATAGATTTTCAATTGACTTGGTTTCAAGTGTATCTGATAATTGAGTTGGATCAGAATAATCATATTCGATTGCATATCCATATTGAGTTATTACGGCATTTTCAAGCCCTGGTATAGAATGAACAAGTTCTTCTTGGATATTTTCCGGCAAACTGTTTGATATGCCATTTGGATATATTTCAATTGAGTCCCGGCCTTCAGGTTCAATGAATACATGATGACGCTTGTTATCCGGAAACTTGACAATTTTATCTTCAAAGGAAGGACAATAACGGACGCCTGTGCCTAAAATATAGCCACCATATAGAGAGCTTAAAGTAAGATTGTTTTTGACAATATCATGTGTTTTATCGGTTGTATGGGTTAAAAAACACGGCAGTTGGATAGTTCCCGGTATCCAGGGACGCATGTCCCGGGTTAATTGTTCCACGTGGAACAATCCTTTAATCAGGCTATCATTTAAAGACTTTTCAGTTGTTGAATATGACTTATAATCTATGTTTCCGGCATAAGATATGAACGGCGCAGGTTCGAGGCCAGGTTGTATACTTGTAGCATCATAATTTATACTGTCCTTACGTATTCGGGGTGGTGTTCCTGTTTTGAATCTCTGCAAATTAAAGCCCAAATCTTTCAGATTAGTACTAAGATCCAATGCCGATGCTTCGCCTGATCTTCCTCCTGGGAATGAATTCTTTCCAATATGGATGCTGCCGTTCAGGAATGTTCCTGGTGTTAATATTACGGTCTTGCCGGTAATTAATATATTATCATTTGTAATCACACCTTGTAATTTAGTGTTCTCAATCCATATTTTAGCTACTAACGCCTCAAGAATGGACAGGTTCATGCAATTTTCCAAAACTGATATCATCCTGCTGGAATATACTGACTTATCGCATTGGATTCGGATTGATTGAACGGCGGGTCCTTTTCTTAGATTGAGTATCCTGAACTGAATGCCGCTATAATCGGCGTTGCGTGCGATCTCTCCGCCAAGGGCGTCAATTTCACTGACAAGATGCGACTTGCCAATTCCACCTATTGATGGATTACATGACATCCGTGCTATGGATTCCTTTTTGCCAGTTATCAACAATGTATTAACACCCATCCTGGCGGATGCCAAGGCGGCCTCACAGCCGGCATGTCCTGCGCCAACAACAATTACGTCATATTTATGTAACTTATTGGAAATCATATATTGTAAAAATATATCCAGGTTGGATTATAATACCTTAACGCTTATAATAAATATGATCTCATTATACGCCATGCTGATTATTGTTCCTTATCAGTGTAATCAGTGGTTAATAAGTTCTGTTACAATATCATTTCCCGATGCAGAACCTGCTGAAGATTGCATCAAGCAATTCATGGCTATATGTTTTTCCAATTGTCCGGGCGATGCTCTCTAGGGCGGTTTTGACATTTGAAGCGGCAAGGACAATATATGATTCGTCCGATGTGCTAAGCATGCGGATAGCTTCCTGGAGGTTGTCGCGTGCATCAATCAACAGGGTCCGGTGCCGTTCGGAAATAGTGAAACGGTGCACATTGAACGTCGGTATCCCCAGTTTTCCGGAAATCATCTCCTTTACTTCTGTAACACCTTTATGGTTAACGGCTTGAGTCTTGATTGTGTTTTGGGCTGTTAACGTGTCCGGACTTATTACGCACCCCAAATCAGTTTTATTAAGAACAATAAAAGTCTTTGTTGGATCCAGCGCGGCAATGCTTCTGCGATCATCTTCGTTGAGTTTTATCGAAGCGTCAATGACATGTAAATTAATATCGGCCTTTTCAATTTGTTTTCTGGCCCTGCGCACGCTTTCTTGTTCCAAGCTACACTCTGATGATGTTAAACCCGCCGTGTCAACCAGTCTGATTGGAATTCCATCAATTATAATTTGTTCTTCAATCACATC
>JAZDPD010000105.1:0-17096 GCA_043798045.1 Candidatus Omnitrophota bacterium
AGATTGGACCATCACTAAAGATGAATTCAATGACCGTATCAAAAATGTAAAAACGATGGTGAAAGATTTTAATGAGAAAGATGCGGGTGCCAAAGGCATGCTGCTCAATGAGCTTGTACGCCAGCAAATGCTCATTCAGCAGGCGCGTAAAGAAGGGCTGAATGAAACGAAGGAATTCAAGGATGCGATGAAAGATTTTGAAAATACGGTTTTAGTGCAGGAAATCGTGGCTAATCTGACCAAGGATCTTTCGGCAACAGAGGAAGATGCCAAGAAATATTATGATGAGAATCCCAATGAGTTCAAGGAACCGATCAAAAAACAGCTGCGCGAAATTGTTGTTGGATCACAGCAGGTGGCCAATGATATTTTAGTCCAGCTGTTGCAGGGTGGTGATTTTGCGCAAATCGCCAAAGAAAAATCCATTGCGGCTTCGAAACAGAATGGCGGCGATCTTGGCTATAAAATGGAAGCGCCTTTTGCAGCCATGGCGGCCGCGGTGGCCACACTGAAAAAGGGCGGCATTTCGGCTGTCTTTGAGGGTCCGGAGGGTTTTTATATTGTAAAGGTTGAAGATACGACCGGTGGTGAAACCGTTGCGCTGGACAAGGTGCAAACAGATTTATTGAAATATTTGACATTGCGCAAGCAGCAACAGGCACTTGCCGGCAAGATCGATGACATCAAGAAGCAGATGAATGTGCAGGTTAATGAAGACTTTTTGAAAGAGTGAACAGGAGAATAATATATGGCATTAGTGGATTTGATGGAAAATAAGAAGCAGGTTTTTATTTTTCTTATCGCGGCTGCGACAGGACTGCTGGCGGCGTTTCTTGTCAGCGTGTATGTTCAGAATTCCATTAATGAGCAAACGGATAAAATTGCGCGAAAATTCCAGAAGGACCAGAAAATGCGCGATGAGGCCTACAGGCAGCAAATGGACGGCCTGGGCCAGAAAATCATTGAGGTTGAGAAAAACGCCAAGCAGGCGGCTGAGGATGCGGCCAAGTCGGCCAATGCGCAGCTTTTGAAGGCGGAAGAATTGCGCAAGCAAAGAAAGAATGTTCCCCTGGCCTTGCGCATTCCGGCAGGCAAGCGCGCCATCACGGTTATGATCGAATCGCTGGGGGCTGTGGGAGGCCTTGTCAGTCCCGGTGATTATGTTGATATCATTGCCCAGTTGAGTCTTCCTGTCAAAATGAGCAAGGTTTTATCTGATAAAGATTCGATGACAGCCATGATTTTTCAGAACATACAATTATTGGCGATTAACACAAATATTGATGTTCCGGGTTCTTATGACGAGCAGCAGAAAGACAAGGCGTTGCGCATTACTTTTGCCGTGAGTCCTGAAGAGGCAAGTCTTTTGTCGTTTGCGGAGAAAAATGGAAAAATATCATTGGCGTTGCGAAAAAATGCGGACAACAAACCGGCCATGATATCAGCGGCAACCTGGATCACGCTGGCTGAATATGTGCTGCAGAATACAGGCGCGGATCTTGGGGCGCCGCTTGTGAATGAGCCGCCGTCTCCGGTTGTCAGGGAAAAAGAGGATATTCAGATTTTCAAGGCGGGAAGGGGGTCTGATTAATGACATTCTCCTTGGGGTTCAGGAAGTTTAGAAAGCTGGTTGCTTGTTTTTGTGTCGTTGTATTAGTGGTGGGGCCGGTTTCAGGAGGGTATTGTGCCAACGTCAGCGCTACGGTCAGCGGTGCGTATGAACAGGTGCAGATTTTAAAAGGTGATATCCAGACTATCCCTGCCAAAAGACTCCGGAGGGTTTCGATTACAGATCCGACCATTGCGGATATAAATGAAGCCAGGGGGGCGGCGGTTGATATTATTGGTATTGAGCCGGGGCAAGCCATATTATTTATTTGGGATGATACGGGCAAGCGTACGGTTGTTGTGCGCGTTGTTGAGGAAGACCTTGGGCTGGTTAAAACAAGGCTTCGCAATCTGCTCAATAGTGCGGGTTTTTCAAACCTGTCCCTGAGTGAAAATGCGAATGAAGGCAAGGTTATTATAACCGGGAATATTGCCGAAGATAAAAAGGAATTTTATTCAACAATCATTGATCCATTTAATGACCGTATCATTAACATGGTGCAGAAAGAAAGTTCTGATGACCTGATTCAAATGGACTTGCAGATTACGGAGCTTAGCACTACCTTGCAAAAGAAATTGGGTGTTGATTGGGGGGTTGGCGATTCGGCCACAAACCCGTTATTGGTTAATTATGCGGAAACACTTCCAACAACAACAATCCCCAACGGGAACGGGTCTTTCAAGGACCTGTTCAAGGTGGGTGATTTTTCACGGACATCATCGTTGATAGCCGCTGTCAATGCCATGATTGAGGAGGGCAAGGCCAAGGTTCTTTCCAAGCCGCGCCTGGTTGTTATCAGTGGAAAAGAAGCTACATTTCTGGTCGGCGGCGAGATTCCTATCAAGTCAACGACGACCAGCGGTACGGGTGGATCATCAACCGAAAGCGTAACGTTTAAACAGTATGGTGTCAGCATGGCCATTACGCCCAGCATCCGGGATGATGGCATGGTTAATATTTTGCTCAGCATTGAGGTCAGTGATATTGATACAACAAATTATGGCCTGTCGGATGTGGCCTTTCTTACAAGATCTGCGCACACCCAGCTTCTTTTGGATGATCATCAAACCGTTGTTTTGGCAGGGATGATCAAGAGCCGCAAGAATGAAAATACGCGTCGCGTGCCGATCGTGAGTAAAGTTCCTGTGGTGGGTATGTTGTTTCGCAGCAAGAAAAATTTGACGCCTGAAGAAGAAACAGAGCTTGTCATTTCCATTACGCCCACGATTTTACGATCACGTAAAACGCCTGCTGTTCCGGGAGCATCTGCGGCAGCACCCGTAGTGCCACCAGCAGCGGTATCTGTTACGGCGCCAGCAGCAAAAGACATTGTTTTACCTAATGTCAGGGCTTCGGTTGATTCTGCTGTTAATGTTGATTTTCTGCCTTATGCGGATGCGATACAGCGAAAGATTGCTTCAGCCATAGCCTATCCGTATGAAGCCCAGGAAAAAGGCTGGCGGGGAACGGCGAATTTATCCCTGAGGGTGAAAAAGGATGGTTCGATTAAAAGTGTTACGGTGAAAGAGTCTTCCGGCTATCCTGTTTTTGACCAGGATGCTGTTAATACGGCACAAATCCTCGCACCGTATGCGCCTTTTCCGGCCGGATCGAATGTAAATGAGGTTTTATTGACCATTCCTATTATTTACAGTTTAGATGCTTTTTTAAAGAACGTTTCTTCATCAAAATGAGACGCACATAATGGCGGCGCATGTTATAACGATTTTTAGCAATAAAGGTGGTGTTGGCAAGACGCTGGTTTGTGTTAATACGGCTGTTTGCCTGGCCATTGCCAACAAGAAAACGCTATTGCTTGATCTTGATTTTCAGGCTGGCCAGGATATGGCGCGCATGCTCAATATTGCGCCAAAAACGTCCATTGTTGATCTTCTTCCCGATATAGAAAAAGCCCAGGATGCCAATGCCATCAGAAAACTGGCCATTGCGCATCCGTGCGGTCTTGATTTTATGACAGCGGTTATCAATATCCGGCAAGTGGGACATATTACGCCGGACAATATCAAGTTGTTTTTCAAGCGTGTCATAACGGCGTATGATTATGTGATTGTGGATGTTGGAAAAACGTTCACGGAAACGCTGATGTCTGTTCTAGACATGTCTAATCTTATTTTACTGATTGCCACACCGGATATCCTTTCGGTTTATCAGATCAAGTGGGGTGTGGAAGTCTTGCAGAGCCAGCATTTCTCTTTGAAAATGTTACAGCTTGTGTTGAATCGTTCGGAAAGCCATGGTGGCGTTGCCTGGCAGGAAGTCAAAGAGGCGATTGGTTGCGAAATTGTGGCCCGGATTCCATCAGATGGCAAAACAGTGGGTGTTGCCCTGAATCGTGGTGTTCCTGTTTGTCTGGACAGCCCCAAATCCAAGGTGGCACAGGCTTTTATGCAGCTGGCCAAGGATTTGGAGAATGAATCCTTATATTTGAACACATCTGATGTGGTGCGTGTACGCCCGGCGGATGCAGAAGTTAAAACAATAGGTTTCTGGGAGAAATTCGGGATCGTTGAAACACATGGATACGGGCCAGACAAGTATAAGCCCAAAAAAGAAGAAAATGAGCTTGATCACCTCAAGCGCAAGATCCATGAGCAGTTGATCGACCGGATGAACCTTCAGACGATCACACCAGCCGCTCTGGCGGATCCTGAGCAGGCGGCTTTGATCAAAAAACAGGCCGAGCGTGTTATTGTTGAACTTCTGGTTGAAGAGTCGGCGTCTTTTATACCCTCTTATCAGGATCGTTCCCGTTTGGTTACCGAGATCGTTAATGAAGCCTTGGGGCTTGGTCCGCTGGAAGACCTTCTGGCGGATGCGGAAATCACGGATATCATGGTCAATAATAAGGATGAGATTTACGTAGAGAAATTTGGAAAAATCCTTCTTACGAACAAGCGGTTTGTAACGAATCAGCAGGTGCGATCCATCATTGACCGTATCATTGCGCCCTTGGGTCGGCGCATTGATGAATCAACACCCATGGTGGATGCCCGTTTGCCGGACGGGTCGCGTATCAATGCGATTATTCCGCCGTTGGCCTTGAGCGGCCCGATGATCACGATTCGAAAATTCGGATTGGATCGTTATGGCATGGATGATCTGTTAAACCGTTTTAAAAGTATTTCTCCGGAAATGACAAAGTTTTTGCAGGCAGCGGTTCTTTCGCGTCAGAATATCCTTGTGTCTGGAGGTACCGGTTCGGGCAAGACGACCTTGCTTAATATTGTTTCCAGCTTTATTCCGGATGGAGAGCGTATCATTTCTATTGAAGATGCGGCCGAGCTTAAACTGACAAAATCTCATTGGGCACGCCTTGAAACGCGTTCGGCTAACGTTGAAGGTAAGGGTGCTATTACCATCAGGGATCTTTTTATCAATACCCTGCGCATGCGTCCTGACCGGATTATCATCGGTGAGTGTCGTGGTGCCGAGGTATTGGACATGCTCCAGGCCATGAATACGGGCCATGACGGTTCATTGACTACCCTGCACGCCAATTCCACACATGATGCCATTACACGTTTAAATACGCTTATTTTGCTCAGCGGCGTTGAATTGCCTTTACGTGCCGTATATGAAATGCTTTCCTCAGCGCTTGATGTGATCATTCAAATCAATCGTTTTTCTGATGGTTCACGCAAGATCACGGCCGTAACCGAAATCACGGGACGTATTGTTGACGGTTTTCCCGAGCTTAAGGATGTTTTTGTGTTTGAGCACAAGGGCATCAACAAGGAAGGCAAGATTTTAGGCGATTTTCGTGCCACAGGCTATATTCCCCAATGTTTTGATACGTTTCTCAAGCGCGGCATTGATATCAGCGACAAGATCTTTTCGACAAATCCTGTTGCTGAACCGTGATTGTTATAAATCTCACCCAAAATACGATTCTTTGCCGTCATACCGAAATAGCTGACACTTTTTTTTCGAGAGCCAGGGGGCTTTTGGGAAGAAAATCATTGCCTATGGATGCCGGGATGGTTATAACACGGTGTCAATCCATCCATATGTTTTTTATGAAATTTTCTATTGACGTTGTGTTTATTGATAATGCAGGGATTGTTGTTGGTGCAGTAACGTCCATCAAACCCTGGAGGCTAAGTCCTGTATTTTGGAAGGCAGCCAAGGTTATAGAGTTGCCCGAAAAAACTATTGAGAAAACAAAAACAAAAGTTGGAGATTGTCTTGAAATAAAATAATCACCTGATACAATGTCCAGACAGGACAAAAATATGGGTGTAACCTACAAATTAAAAAAAGAAGTTATTGAATTAATTGTCCAAAAGAAAAGGGAATCTCCTTTTTTAAGCTGTCGTAAATTAAAAATAATACTCCAGGAAACGTTGAATTTGAATGTTTCAAAATCATCCATTAATGCGGTTATTAAAGAATTTAAATTGAGCAACCCCGTTGGCCGAAAAGCCAAAACCCCCCCCAAAAATTTCAATATTCCGTTAGAAAAGAAAGAGCAACTGTTGGCGGAGGTTGTGCCATTTCTTCCGGCAACGGAAAAAATTGACATGCCTGCGGTTGTTAATGAAGAAAATGTTACGGAAGAAATTGTTGTGCCGCTATCATTGCGCAAAGACCCTTTGATTGTTAACAACGAGCGCGCACCAGCTATTGATGATTCTGAAAATTCAAGTATTCAGCCTGAAGAAACAGCTGTTTTGCGTGAAAAAGCAGGAATATTTTTCGTGCGTGCATTAATGCAGGACACGCTGGGTCAACATTTAATTGGTGATGTGCTGGCCAAAGCCTCCGCGATGGCCCCTGAAACAGCTCCTGTTCTGGATGCAGCTTTATTTCTAAATTTGTTCAACGTTTCCAGGATCAACGACATTCATGGTGATCAGTTAAATCCATTGTGGCATATTCTTGAAGTTGACCCTGCGCAAGGGTTCCGGGTTTTGGAAATGTTTTTCGGCAAAGATTTACAAGCTTCATTATTCAATATTTTATTGGATGTTGAGTTAAACGTGCTTTTGGCCAGGGCTGCGTATTTCAGGTTTATAACGATGGGTGGAACATCAGTTGCCATGACCGCGGATTTATCAAGCATATTTCAACCGCGTGACAACAATAAGCCGGTTACAATTTTTAAAGCGGTTCAAGCGGCCATTGATCAGGTTGTTTCTTTGCGCAAACCATTGATAATAAACATGATGGGTATTGATGTTCTTGAGAATAAAGAGGCGTTGCTGCGTTTATCCGGACAAATAGATCAATTGGATAAGATTGAGCTGTGGGCTGAAAATAATGAAATAGTTTGGGAACATATTTTAAAATCAGATATTCGCCGGGAAATCATTGTGGCAATTGATTATTCTGAAAGAATGTTACGTCAGGTGATATTGAAAAGTATTGAGAATTCCAGGCAATATTGTGATAACAACAATGATCAGAAGTATGCCCTGAATGAGGGTGAATGGACCGGTTTTGAAGTGAAGCAAAAATGGCGCATGATTGTTGTTGAACAGGAATTTTCTGAACAAAAAAGGATGCTTTTGACCAATATGCCGGAATTCAAGGCCAGCATGATGGAGGTATTTGAGTATTATCAGGAAAAAGCAGGCTTGATGCAGCCAACAGGTATATTCGATCGGGGTAATTTTAAAACATGTTTAAAACTGCAGTTTAAAACAAACGAAGATGTTTTCACTAAAACACAAAATATTTTCAAACACTTTGAAAATATACTTATACAGTTTTTGCAGCCATTAGCTGTAACAAGCTCTCAACTTTCTCAAATTTATGATTTATCGGCATATGTGTATCAGGGACAAAGTGCAGTCCGGATCAAATTTGTCGTTCCTTCAAATTTCACCGAAACACAGCTGCTTGAATCAATCTTGACCAGGATCGGTTCAGGATTCCTTTCGGATCAAAACGACCGCCGTTATTATTTCACTATTATAAAAAATAATTAATCTACCCTGCGTTGACATTCCTTTTGTGCATGTTATACTTTTTTTATCTCGTATTTATTTATTTGATACGGGAATATGGCTTTCCGCTCTGTTCGTTGTGACGGAGTTTTATAATAAAGGCCTGGGATAAATTCCCGTCCAGTTGTACGCAAGGATGACCCGGGCGCTGTTTTGTTCCAGCACATAGGGAGTAACGATGAGGCTGTATAAAAATTATACTAAAGGTCAAAATGTTGTTGAGTATGCCTTTGTCGTTGCGATCATCTCTGCTGTTGCGGTGGCGATGACCATCTATGTGTATCGGTCAGTTCAGTCGAAACAGAACGAAATGGTCAAGGAATTTCTGTCTGAATAACTGCTATTTTAATTTATGGAGGATTTTATGATCAAGGGAAAAAATAGAGGGCAAAGCACGCTGGAATATGTGCTGCTGGTAACAGCTGTTATTGTTGTTGTCATCGGGATGGTGGCCAGCCCATCATCGCCGTTTCGTACCAAATTAAACTCAACGCTTAGTGAGGCGGTTAACCTGATGGATGATAATGTCGGTAAGATTGGCGGACGTTCATAAAGAGTATATTTTAATCTATTAAATGCGGAGGCGATATGTTAACAATATTTAAAAACAAGAAAGCTCAAAACACCGCTGAATATGCGATCCTGATCGCACTTGTTGTGGGCGGGGTTATTGCCATGCAAACGTATACCCAGCGCGCCTTGCAGGGTCGCTTGCGCGATGCCAGCGTCGGGCTCAGGGATCAAACGAACTCGATAGGCAAGACGTTACAGTATGAGCCGTATTATACAGTATCCAAGGCGGACAAAGATAAGACATCTGAAAAACTGGAAAGCGGCAAAGAACATTCAGATTCAACCATCACACAGACTCGCGCTAATACTTACATGGAAGCTACCACGTATACCAATGCGGGCGTTGTTTCGACAGAGAATGCTGACGAAGCTGGAATGTAATATAGAAAGGGACATAATTTATGTTAACAATAAAAAATAAACGCGGGCAAAGCATTCTAGAATATGCTGTTTTGATTGTCATTGTCATTGCGGCGTTATTGTCGCTTCAAACCTATATCAAACGCGGGATCCAGGGGCGCTTGAAAAGTGCGACAGATGATATTGGCGAGCAGTATACACAATCTAGCAATGCTAATTATTACAAGCGCGTGTACACGGTTTCCAACACATCAGATTCAACCATTGCCGGTGTGAGCAATACCACCTTACGTGCGCCGACAATAACCAACAGTTATCGTGTGATTCAGACTAATGCGGATGGGGAGTATTGGGCTAACGATACTGAATAATCGGATCTTTAGAGTGGGGGGGGCTTAATAAGCCCCTTGCTCTTTATGGACAAGAAGGTTCTTATGCGCAGGCAAAAAGGCCAGGCAATATCCGTTGAATACGTGCTCATGATCCTGATGTTTATGGCCGTGATTATGATCATGACAGTATATGTGCGCCGGGCCTTGCAAGCACGCATACAGGATGCCAGTACGACGGCAGTGAACCGGGCGGCGCAAGTGTCACAGACCACTGTTTTGCCGGAATATGAGCCGTATTATAGTGAAACAACATCAGAAACGGACAGGTCTTTGGTGAAAGAGGAGCGGATAACGCCTGCTGGCACGATGATCAAGGCCATGACATCCATGATGGGCAGCAAAGGAAACAGCAAGCAGGCAGCACCGGCGAATTAGCAGGAAGGGGCGCGATATGGCGGGTGTTCGGCGGTATTTAACAGCGCAGTCATTGATAGAATATGTTTTATTGCTGACCATTGTTGTGATGGCGATTGTTGTGATGTTTCCGCGGGTCAGGCGCACCAGCCAGAGCCTGATCAAGTCGGCAGCGGATCAGATCGGCGATCAGAAAGGCGGCGAACAGGATTTTTCGGAAGAAGCCGGGTATGTGAAAGCATCGACGTCCAAGATGCAGTCTGCGGTGCAGAATCAGCATACGGACGATAATGGTTCGATCCAGAAAACGTTTAATGAACACACGTCTTCATCAACCGTGACCGAGTCCGTCGGTGCTTGGGTTAAGTATTAACCTCGATCAGGTCAAAGTGTTGATGTGACATTAAAAAATGCAGGTTTAAAACGGGATAAAGAGGCGGGTATGAAAAAAGCCCAAAGTGTGCTCGAATATATGATTCTGTTGATCATCATTATTGCGGCATTCCTGACCATGCAGGTGTATATGAAGCGCGGGTTTCAGGGCCGCTGGAAGCAGGCGGTGGATGATCTGGGTGATCAGTACGACAAGACAGGGTATCATTCTGATATTCGTTATACCCAGATTGGCTCTTCGGAATCCAGGACAACGGCCGTGCCGGATGTTGTTGTTGATGGTGTAAGCGGTCAAAAAACGGTCAGGACGGATTCTGTCATTACAACGGAAACCAAAACAGGCACGGCATATTTAGATCCGTGAGTTTGCTGGATAATCATTATGGCCAAACTATCTAAACAGGCACAATCCATCATTGAGCTGGCGGTTTTTGGAGCTGTGCTTTTTTTTATAATTGCAGGGATAGCTTCGGTCTACTTGGGTGGATCCTTGCAGCAGAACAGCCTGCTAAAGACTTCACGAACGGCATTATATAATTCATTTCAGACATCGCGTTATGGTTATGCGTCCCGATCAACATCTATTTATTATGTTCTTGAAGATCGTTTGGGGTCATCTGTCGGGAAATTTGGTGCCAGCGAGCGTGAGCCGCTGATGATGGCCAGCAGTGGGAGTATGACCAAGAACATGCTCTTACCGATTGATTTTGCAGAGAAAAAACACCTGCCGGTCATTGATGTGGTGGTTAACGGGCAGACGTTTAGTTTCGCGACGCGACTCTTTAAAATGTATAAATTTTTCTTTGATGCCGCCACATATGATGTGACGACGTATCGCTATACGGGAACGATTCCTACCGTTAAGACAGGAACGGATTCAACATGGACAGGATATTGTCCGGGTTCCCCTGATTTTGTAGAAGAGCATCCTTCATCGGCCAGCCGCATGTCGCGGGAATGGAAGGCTGGCTATGACATCGGGGGGATCTTTCCATGGCTTTATCATGAGATCACGGCTAATGACCCCAAGTTTTCAACAACATGGTCAACGGCTAATATGGAGCGATTTAATTACAAGCGCAGCGGTAATCCCGAAGACATGTATCCATATGCAAAATGGGCTAATTATGCGACCTGGCAATGGGAGCCGGTGGCCATGTCCACGGTTCATGACGGAATCAATACCGCCAAGGGGTCGTATCCAGGATATGATGCCAATGCTGATTTGAGACCCGAAACCCTTTATGAACTTGTTGAGTTTCAGGTTGGTTCTTCCGGGGCATGTAATTTCTGGGCGGCCTATGCGATTGCTTATACGACCTCTACCGGGGCGGAATGGGATCTGGAAAAAAGTAACTCAGAATATACTAATTATGCGGAGGATTTCCAGGGTTTTCATAAGGATGCAGGTATAAATACACAAATGCAGGATGCTAATGGAGCGGCCTATCTGAATATTAAGGAAGGTGCCCAATATTCATCCGATGGCAAGCCGGTTCAGGTGAGCACACTTAAGAAAAATCAGTATGATATTGTTGAGCGGGTCTTGCAATTAAATAAAGACATGGATAGTTCGACTGCAATGTTGGCTCGAAATCCTAATATTGAAGTCAGCTGTGCCGGGTGCTGTTCGGGTGGGAGTAATGCACAATATACGTGTTTTGATACAGCATCAAAAAGGCTTTATATCCGCAGCCGTATCAGTGACAAGCGCGGGCGTAAATGGGTGACATCCACCGATGAGGATTTTAGTGAGACGGTAGGAGCCAAATAATGGTGATGATCAGCAAGAACACTCAGAAAGCCCAAACGATCCTGGAGTTTACCGCCACGTTTGTAATTGCTTGTGTGATCTTTTTTTGCGTTGTAGAGCTTTTTCGCTGGGGCATGATGGATATGGCCGAGCGTCGGTATGATCATGATGCGTTGTTAAAAAACGGGGATATAGCCACAGAAGATCAGTTGAATCCTAATTTTCATCAGGTCCAGGCCATGGATTTTTCATTGGCCAAGTAAGGAAAAAAGCGTATGTATAAATCTTCACGAGGGCAGATGGCATTGATCATGATCCTGTTGATCGGGCTGGCGCTTATTTTCTTTGCCATTGCGGTTAATGCAAGCCGCATGGCAGCCAACAAGGCGGTGGTGACGATGGCGGCTGATGGTGGGGCGAGCTCATTGGCCTCTCAAATGGCCAGCTATGGTGAATATGTCATGCAGGTATACCTGGGTGGACAGTTGAGAAAATGCAGTGGAACCAGTGTTATTGTTACTATTATTGTTCTAATTATTGTCATCATTGTTATTATTATTTCATGTTACGGTGGTTGTTATGGAGTGGCCGCCGGGGTGAGTCTTTGGGGCGTGTTTTGGGGGGGGATGATCGTATCTGCTGTTTTGCTTGCAGCGTCTGTTGTTGTTAATGTTACTGTTATTCAGCCAGGCTTAACAAGACAATGGAATAAATGGCAAAGTGCCCTCTCGACTATGGGCGATCAGTATCTGGAGCATGTTTTCATGGGTGTTCTTCCGATGGTTGCTTCGGATCAGGTTATGGTGGCTGATCGTTGGGATAATGATATGGATGGACTCTGGTATGATTCCAAAACGGGCGAAGGGGATCCCAGTGCGCAGATTTCACGGTATGCGGTTTATTATACGGATCGCATGAAAAGCATTATTATTCCACCGGATAATCTGGAAGTGCTTAAATTACAGCTGTTGTTGCAGGCTATTTGCACCAAGTTGGGATTAACGTCACCGACTTCAACCCCGGGTTACTTCCCGGCTGTGTGTTATACGGATTCTGTTAACCTGACAGGACTTAGACCGGAATGTAATCATTGTTGCGTGGACAGGACAATGCGTCCGGGCGAATGTTATACGGACACGCGAACACAGGCGGACAGGGATGCCGGCCTTCCGGCCTGGTGGAATGAGCCGGAAGTTGCCGTTGGCTGTACACTCTCAAATCAATATAATTATCTTTATGATGTTTATTATACGGCAGGCCAGTCTGACGGTACGCTGGTCAAGATGCTGGGTGTGGATGATGGCAATATCCACAATGATCCGCCGCCGGATTATTATAAAGGTGAAGACAGCCTTGAAGGCGGTGTTTTTCGTACCATATGGACCATCGCTGATTCACAGCCGGATGTTTCCAAGGGGAATGTCTTGGAAGCAACCTCGCTCACTTCAGCCTGTCATTGGTGTGATGCAAAGGGTGTTGGCACATGTGATCCGGTGGGGGGGCATTTGTATCGCCCGTATACCATTACGGATCAACTTGTTTTGTCTGATTGCTCAGGGGATAATTGTTGTACCAATTTCTTTAAGTCGGATATAGCGGAAGTTTCACCCATTGAGATGGATGCGGTTGGAAATGTTGGTGTATTTACCGAGGCTGAAGAGGGGACATGCCCTTCGGAAGATATTGCGGCTTTTAATTGGAGAAAAGGCGCGGACTTCGGGCAAGACACATTTGCGGATAATGCCACACACAGCTTGTATTTTATTAAAGTGGCGTCAGACCCCGCCTCGGCAGCTGCAACTCAAACCGGGGATTTGGCCAGTGCGTGCGTGGGTACAAGTGATGCATCGGTTAATAATTGTGTGTGTTCCAATATTCCGCAGAATGCTGATTATTTTCATGATGATTCTTTTGATGTCATGGCCGATGAGCTCAAGGAGTTCAAGCATGTGACGGATCTTTTTCTTCAGGCCAATACACCGGCATTGCGTAATGCCATGGCGGCTGATGTGAATAACTGGAAACAACCGATGCTGGATCAGGCACGGAATATCACTAATTGGGAGCTTGGGTTGACCGCGTGGTCGGATTCGATAGCAGCTTGGCTGGCGGTCGATGGCGGGACGTATGCGGTTGAAAACAAGTGGTGCGTGCCGGTAGATTCCACGGGCATGTGTGCCGATGAGGCGGCGGCGATTGAAGCCAATGCCGCCTGGGGATCGTTGGACAGTGTGACAAATTGTTTGCTCTGGAATGAAACCAATTCGACACGTTTTCAGACGTGCCTGGATGAGATTTATGCTAATCCAAGCCATACCGATGGCCGGTATTTATGCTCCGCGGATGTTTGCGCTGTTGTGCCAAGATCCCTGGTCTCGGGGTTTAATGTAATGGATAGGACCATAGCATGTGAAAATCAACCGTATGCGTGTGGTGATGACTGCGGCGAGGATAAGGATGAGACTTGCTGGTGTGATGAATCTGTTTTTACAGAGTTATTCATTTCCCAGATTGGAATGAGCAAGGACTTGGCCATTCCGCAGGATATTAAAATGAAAAAACGGTATGATTATTTAATCACCATAAAGGGTATTATTACTCCGTATCAAGCTATCTTTGATGCTTCTAAATTATATCTGACAGGTATGGGCGATAGCATCAAGACAGCGGTGGAGGCTATTGTTAAAAAGGGTGTCACAGCGGCCACGAAAAGGACCTTGGGCAATGGTATTATTTATGGGTGGGCTTCACCGCGGCCGGAGAAGTGGAAGTCGGGCGGCAGGTCAGAGGGTTATCTGCATGTTGTAAAAATCGAGGCCGTGGTTCCCACACGCAGTACCGGGTTGTTGTCGATAGGTATTGATACTTGCGCGAGTCAGAATTCGGATAAAATGCCGTGGGTAAGTACCGCTACGCATAATTGGGGTTCAAAGCGCTGCTATAAGTTGAAAGATCATAGCGGCTGTGTGGGTGTTCGTGTTATCCGTTACGACGAGGATCATGATCCGAAGCAAGGCGGGATCATGGCGTTTTTATCCGGTTTGCCGTTATGGCGCATCATTTATCATAATCCGCATAGCGGGGGCTTTAACAGCGGCTGTCCTGAGGATAATCCGAATTGTGATATTGTGGCGAATTGTTTTGAGCAGCATTACAGCTTACGGGAGGTAGATACGTACAGAAAGTTAAGTGATGCCGTAGACGGGTTTCCGACAGATGATGAGGCGCTGAAGCAGGCCTTTATGATTGGTTTGCCGATAAAATCCGGAGCACCCGCGGAATTAACGGCCTGCCTTAGTGCGGCAGAGAAGCGCCTGGAAAAAGGTGTTTATGCGGAATCGTGTGCCAAGTATGAGATGACGAGCAACGGGATGCAGGTGGCGTTCCGGAAATGTTCGGAATGCTGCACAAAAACGATCGTCGGAGGGGCTGCCCTGACACCGTGAGTCGCTTGATGGGGGCAGTTTGAATGGAGAGTGAGCTTAAATGCGTTTAAATTTTAATAAAAAACAGGCATTTGCTTTCATTGAATATCTCATGTTCATTGTTGTTTTTCTGGTGATGTTTGCTTCGTTTCAGTCTTATATCCGGCGTGCCCTCAACGGGCAGTACCGGAAGGCCGGGGAATCATTTGCGTTTGGCCGTCAGCACAGCGCGCCGGCAACGATCAAATGCGCTTATAATGACCAGATTGATACATGGTATTCCGTGCCGTGCTTTAACAATAAAAATCTGGTATGCAAGACAACGCGTAATCTGGAAACTTGCGAGCAGGCATCCATGAGCGCTTGCAGGACTTCGGCGTGTGAATAACATCGGGACATTATGCTAATACTGAGCATGCTTCTTATTTTTATCTGCGCGGCGTTATGCGTGTATTTTGTGATCCCGAAAGTGGTCTTCAAGATGCACGAGATCAATCAGCAGCGCGCGCAGGATTTTGCGCGCGAGATGGATCGTGCCATGGTCGCACAGGATATCCAGATCATCCAGCGGCTTTATATTATTGGCCCGTTTTTTGGGGCGTCGATCGGTTTCTTGCTGGCGCCGGATCCGTTTCGCCTGATTGCTTCCGGTGTGGGTTTTGTGATTTGTTTTATTTTGCCGAGATTTTATGCCAGCCGCCTGATCAAAAAGCGCCGCCGTCAGTTTGACGGACAGCTCATTGATGCGCTGATGATCATGTCGAGTTCTTTTCGCGGCGGCATGAGCCTGGTGCAGTCCATGGAGGCGGTGGTGGAGGAAATGCCGGACCCCATCCGGCACGAGTTTATCATTGTGCTTGGCGAGAATAAAATGGGTGTGGCATTTAATGAAACCCTCAATCGTTTGTATAACAGGATGGCATCGCCTTCGCTTCAGCAAATGGTCAGTGCCATTTTGCTGGCGCGTGAAACGGGCGGTAATTTGCCGGTCATTTTTTCGCGTATTGTGGGCACGATCCGTGAGCGCCGTAAAATCGAGGAAAATTTGATGGTATTAACGGTTCAGGGGAAACTGCAGGCCCTGGTCATGAGTGCTCTGCCGGTCGGTTTCTTTTTAATTGTCAATGCCACGAATCCGAAATATTTCCAGATCATGACAGGGACCGAGACCGGGCGGATGCTCTTTGGGATTGCCATCGGGTTGTGGCTGGTGGGGACATTTGCGATCATCAAAATCAGTTCTTTTGATGATTATTGACGGTGGTTAACCTGCATTTTGTCGGTGGAGAATATATATGTTATCAGTAGCATTAATCCTGATCATGACGGCCTGTTTTTCGATCATTATGTTTTTGACGTATGATTACCGTCATCCCCGGCCAACGTTAAAATCGCATGAGTTGGGATTGGGCGGTAAAAAACCTGACCAACGGCTTTTGCCATCAATGCTGCGCGCACTTTCGGCGGTCAATAAGCCCTTTATCACCCCGGCGATCCGGCGGAATATGAGCCGGGGTCTTGGTCTTTCGCACATGGGCCTTTCGCCCGAAGAATTCCTGCTGTTCAAGGAAATTGTTATCCTGATTCTTTTCTGGTTTGTCCTGAATTTTCTTGATAGGGAGTTGCGTGTGGCGGGCCTTCTGATTGCGATTGCCGTAGGCTGGTTTATGGTGGATGTGTGGCTGCGCATGAAGATCAAGAAAGTCAAGGCCGAGATCATCAAGCTTCTGCCGGATACGGTTGATCTTTTGGGGTTGTGCGTGAATGCCGGGCTGGATTTTATGATGGCACTTAAATGGGTGATCGAGAAATCGGCACCTTCTGTATTGATCGCTGAAATGAACAATGTTTTGCAGGAAGTCAACATGGGCAAGCCCCGCCGCGATGCGCTAAGGGATCTGGCGCGCCGGTATGAGTTACCCGAGCTTTCCACTTTTTCAAGAACGCTTATCCAGGCTGATAAAATGGGAACTTCTGTCAGTGAGGCGTTGAACATCCTTTCGGAAGATATGCGTATGTCACGGTATCGCCGTGGCGAGGCCATGGCGCTTAAAGCACCGCTTAAAATGCTGGTGCCGCTTTTGTTTTGTATTTTTCCGGTTGTTGGCATACTTGTCGGTGCGCCGATCTTCCTTGACTTTATGTATAATAATCCGCTTAAATCGCTGGGAGCACCGGGTTGATTTCAAATTGATTTTGTATGAAAAGGCGGGTCACATACCCGTCTTGTTTTGTCTTCGCCCATCAGCACCACACAAAAGAGTGTTA
>JAZDPD010000111.1:0-7648 GCA_043798045.1 Candidatus Omnitrophota bacterium
AAAGTAACAGTTTTTGCTGATCTATGGAGCTCTTTTAAATTTTTCCTGTCGCACTTGTGATTACAATTTTCCTTACTTTTCTGGAAAAGATTAATTTGAATAAATAATAAAAATGGCGACGCCAATTTAAGCCTTAACGAGGGCTACTGCTGGTATTCAAAGAGCACATAATACTGCATCTTGTCATCATCTGTAAACCACTTGCCATCAGTGCCGGGTGAAATATACTTGTTGTCTTCAGCCTTTTTGCCGTCGAAATTATAAAATGATTCTTTGGTTGAAGAGACCACATCATCTGTGGTGAACCACACGCCGTCAGGGCCTTTCCCCTGATTCTTTTCAAGATATTCCATGGCGCGTACCAGCTTGCCGGATGCGTCATATTCAAAACGATGATACTTTTCAATAGTATCTCCCCAGGATTCAACGCCCTGCACCTGATTCCCGGCCTCATCATAAGAATAAACAACAGTTCGCACCTTTTTCTTCCCGGGATAAGAGCAGGATCTTTTAATTTTTCTTCCTTTGCTGTCATAGGTATAAACAGTTGTTGAAATTAAGGCATATTTCCTGGCATTCTGCCCATCATACAGGATTTCTTTCAAAAGCTTCCCGTCCAATCCATATTCAAACATCTGGAATTCTTTAAGAATATCATCATATGTAAAAGGAATGCCGTCTTTGCCCGGTGTATAGCGCAAGGTCTTGAATATCCGCCCTGATTGATCATGTTCGATCTGATAATGTTCGTACACAGCATCATCATCGGTAAACCAGAGGCCATCGGGCCCTGCAACATACTTGATTTCCTTGTCTATCAGCATCTTGTCTTTGGCCGGTGTTAACCTTTCTTCCTGTTCATCCACACCCATCTTGCCGATCTCCAGCCGTATCTCATCCGGATCTCTGCCCTGCGCCAGAACTGGCGAATACTGACACATCAAAAGGCAAATGAACCCTGAAAACATCCAGCCGCAAGTGCACAATCTTTTATTCATAAAGAGTCCTTTAATTCTGTTTTTCCGGTGCGCTGAAAGCTGCTGCGGTTTTTGTTGTTGCAACAGTTTTAACGACCCTGAAGCCCTCAACCTGACGGCTCAGGAAATCATAACTGCGAAACTTGTTATTGTAGACTTCCGGGTGCATGACCGTATCCATAACAAATGGCGGTCCCATTTCCTTGCGGTAGGCCGGATCCAGCAGAAATGATCCACCCCGCAGAACACGCGCCGCCATAAACTTCTTAAAGACCGGTAAATTAAAAAACAAAACCTGCCCGGATCCAACAGGATCAATCTGGACGTTTTCAGAAAGGTAGGCATCATTGTACCAGTCATTACACCATTCAGCGACATTTCCCGCCAGATCCGCGATCCCAAGCTTGCTGTCACCTTGGGGAGAAAATGATCCCGGAACTGTTGTATCCACATCCACAGGATTCTTGACCTTGTGCCCGGCATTGGCCAGGGTGTTGTCAGGCGCATCATTGCCCCAGGGATATTGACGTCCGTCATCAAAGCTGGCGGCATACTCCCATTCCGCTTCCGTTGGAAGGCGGTACCCTGTTTTGCCATAAACCTGACAAGACCAATCATCAAGGTTATACAACGCTGTAAGCCCTTCTTGTTCGCTGAGCATATTGGCATAAAATGCCGCCCCATACCAGGTCACTTCAACGGCAGGGAAATTTTCCTTTCCCGGATGCGGCATGAATTTTCCATCCGCGAATGTGATCTGTGAATGCTCGTCAAAAACATCCTGGTATTTTTGAGGAGATTTTGAAATGCCCCTGGCTTCTCTTCTTTTGGCTTTTTCCGATAATGCATCCGTATCCAGGTACCCTTTTTTCAAGGCATAATTGAGGACATCTGCATATTGCTGATTCGTAACCTCAAACTTGCCCATATAAAAGTCACGGCTGATCTTGACATGATGGACGGGGCTTGCGTTAGAAAACGCGGCACTGCCCATCTGGAAACTGCCTGCCGGAACAAGGACCATATCCGGCTTAACCACATCCACAGCCTTTGCCTGAAGTATCCGTTGAACAAGGAAAAAACAGGCTCCAGCAAAAAGCAATACAACAATTGATCTTTTTAACATGAACATAGACTCCTTTAAATTAAAAACCTAACCTGCAGCCGCTGTTTTTGCCATCTTCGCTCTTGGGAAAGTTCGCCGCAAAACGCAAGGCGACGCGCAAATACTTTGGCGTTGGACTGGACCAGACACCGCCTCTGTTACCCGCGCCGGCGCCGTCTTTGCCGGGCCAGTTGGTCACATTGGAAAAGCCATCGGCGTCAAGTTCACCGTCGCCGTGCCGGCCGTCAAAAACACGACCAAGCTTATGCCCCATGGTCACACAGCGCTCCCAAACATTGCCGCTCAGGTTACGCACACCGTAATACGAAGATCCGGTATTGATCCTTTCCGAAATGCCGCTATGCATGCTGTTTTCAAAAACTTCGCCGCTGACAGGGCCTTCAAATCCAGGATTATCCGCAACCAGCTTTTTACCAACGTCAAAAGGAGCGATACCACCGCCCAAACAGGCATTGACCACACCCGTCTGCGGAACCTTTTTCTCATAACCGCTGCCATCCGCGCCGTCAAAAGTCTGAACCCGGCCAATGTTCTCAAGATCATCCATAGAAACACCCCAGGCCAAATCGTTGACCATGGCTTCACCAGGCCCGCGTGCGGCCTTTTCATATTCCAGCTCGGTGATAGGACGTAATCCTGCCCAATCTCCAATAGCCGTAATATTCGACCATGACATAAAATTCACGGTACGCGCGGGTGCATACGTATAAAAATGCACCGGTTCAAGCGTGCCATTGCCTTTTTTGGCCACAACGATTGAATTGCGCAGGTGTTCATCTTCCGAGTTTGTTTTAACATAATAGTTCTTGATTTCATCCTGGCTGATATCGGACTCAACCATATGTTGCTGCTGCTTGCGCGTCAGTGTATTCAGGAAATCCACAAACTGCTGGGACGTAAGTTCATATTTCATGATCCAGAAATCCTTGTAGCCTTTGGGAAAGGCTTGCGGGATTGTAAAAGGCACATCATCACGGCTGCGGGGATTATCCTGGTCACAATACAAAGAACCGTCAACCATACCCACAAGGACAGGATCTTCTGACTTGATCAGATACGCGCCATTGTCAGGATAAGTATAGAGGGCATTATCCGGGCCGTTAGGGCCTTTTGGATCTCCGACAAAATGTTTATCTTTGGGCACATAAACCATTTCAAGGCCAAATACCTTGATCTTTGTTTTAAGGACCTGTTCGTCAGAAACGCCATCCTTGGTGTAATCCCATATCAACTGAACGTTCCTGGAAACAGCAGGGCCGGACCCCTTGGTCCTGAAAAGATAAGCGCCTCTCATTTCTTCCGGGACCCACATGCCCATATCCGCTCCATCACCTTTGGAAAACATTTCAGGCGTATGGTCGGCATAATCAAACGCCGCACCGCTGGAACGCTTCATATTGGCATGCTTCCAGGTACCGTCGGCCGTCTGAAACTTGGCAAACACCCAAACGCCATCGGAATTCACATCATTCTTCCAGGCATTATCCCATGCCGCGTTAAACTGGACCCTGGCTATTTTCTTATCGGTATTTACCTCGCTGATCAAACCGTTGTCAACCTTTAGATGACTCGCGTATGCCATGACAGGAAGGGATAAGAAAACACACCCGGCAATAATAATGCTTAAAAACTTCTTTTTCATACATTCTCCTTGAGATAAACACTTTTAAATTAATGAAGCGGCTTGACTGACCCGTACTCTTTAAACCCGCCTTGCCGGGCTGACTTGATCGCATTAACAAGGCTTACGATCATTGCCCCCGACAGACAAACAGCCAGAAAATTAAACTGGCCTCTGAAAGCATCCTGCCCCGGAAATGATGAGGCCATATTCAAAATAACCGGCGAAAGAAACTGGCCCAGGTATATGCCCACGCTGACTACAGCCATGGAAAATGCGCGCGAAGCATCGGGTGTGATTTTGGCCACACGCAAAAGCAAAAGCGGCATCAGTACTCCCGAACTGAATCCAATGCAAAGCATGGATATAAAAACACCCGCCAGAGATGTCACATTTCCCAGAAGAGCATATCCAATCGCCATGGATGCGATGCCAATGACAGAACAAAACGGCCCCAGGAACCGTAACAACAAGGCAAGGAAAATACCTGCCACAACCCCGACCAATGTCATGGCCGAGAGGAAATAACCCGCGATGCCCGGCCTTCCCATACGCTCGGCGGCAACAACCAGACCGGCGGGAGATTTTGTTACAATATATTTTTTGTTGACGTCGGTAAGTATCCACTTTTTCGAAGGTTCCAGCACCGCAAAGGTGGTTTTCCCGGAAAGGATGATCCCGTTATTCCTGAACACATCGATCGTCGTTGGTGAAACGGTCCCTTTTTGCAGATTCGCCTCAAGTTCTTCCTTGTCCTTGAATAGCGGCCTTTCACTTGTATACATCGCGCGTTCATTTTCAATGAACATGGCCAGGCTGGTCGGCGCGGCATAAAAGGCAACCATCATCAATGCCCCCAAAAGAGCGCAAAGGAAGACCTCACCGGGTAATCCGGTTTTTACCCCAGAAACTGATTTCCTGGTCTCTAATTCAGGCAGCCAGAAAAGTACGGTTAACATGATCAGGGCCGACAACCCGTAAACAGCAAAAGCATACCGCCAGCTCATGCAAGCCAGCCATCCGGAAACAAGAAGAAAGATAACGCCTCCGAAATGAGAAACAGACCCGGAAAGCCCCATCATTTTGGCGCGCTCCTCTTTTTCGTAAAAATCCGCGATAAGGCTGATGGATAACGGGATGATCAAACCTACGCCGATGCCAAAAAGCCCGCGGATAATTAGAAGCTGTGTCATGTTCCGGGCAAAGCCACCACCGACACCGCCGATAAAATAAATAACAAGCCCAATGAGTAATATATACTTCCTTTTCATCCGGGTTGCCAGCCAACCGGCCAGTAAGCTGAAAGGAATGATCAATAAAGACGGGAGTGTCAGAACCAGCTTGATCAGGGTCGGGTTTGTTCCCGGAAACGCCTGGGCTATTTTGGCCAAAGCCGGAGATATGGCCGCAGATGCCATGACCGTCAGAAGTGAAATCGAAAGAATGCTGATCCTGATCAATGTTTTATTCATAAACGATTTCCTTATTTCCTGAAAGTACGCACCGGTCGAAAAGGATATTTACCTTCCTTCTTGCCGGCATAATAACCGTCATAACCGAACTGGAAATTAACACCCCAGCCAAAGGTATCCCCATAGGTTGTTGATGACCAGTAAAAGCCCAGCGGTGCTGTCTTGGTGCCCGGGAAAAACTGTTTATGAAACCAGCCCCCGTCTTTAAACGACAGATCCATCATAGCCCCGATCTCCCGAATCGTCGGCAAACGCCAATCCGTATAGCCGCACAGGTCAAGTTCCTGGCAATATTTCATGGACTCTTCCCAATTAAGCTCAGGTCCTTCATCTTTTTTCCACATAAGGCCCGTATGATGGTCACTGACTGTCCCGTCATTATTATCCGTGAACGCGTAGTGTTGCATATCACCAAAATCCGGATGAATCCCGCCGCGGACCGCACGCACCGGGTAATAAAAACTCTTCAGATAGCAGATGGCACAGCCATAAGCAAAATAAATGCCCCAGGCAAAAAGAGGGTCTTTATGATTAGGATCCCTGGACCAGTAAAACGCAGGCTGGCAATCCGGAAAAAACTTCAGATCAGCCGCGGGTATCTGCCCGTTATAATCCACGATCATCCTTAGCTCTTCACGGTTGGGCAGCCTCCAGTCACGGGATCCGCCGTAGCCTTTCTGATTCAATGCCTGGACATAAGCCTGCGCGTCATACCATGTGTAGGCATTGCCTTTGAAATTGACATCATTTTCCACGGGAGATTTGACTTCCCAAATGAGCCCGGTGTTGTTATCACGGACCATCCGGAAGCCTTTTTTCCAGTCTGACTTATCATCAAGTAAACGCCCTGCTTCACCCAGTTTTGAAAAAGACAGTGGATTGATCTGGTAAGAACCATCCTGACCGTAATAACGCGACCCCTTCTTCGGAGCCATGATGATCCCGCCCTCATCGGTATAACAGGTTTTCTGCCCTGAATCAGGGAATTTGAATTCCTGGCTTTGGCTGACTTGTAACGGCGATGTATTTCGTACCGCGCGAAACAGCAGTTTGGCATTCTTGCTGGCATAATATCCGTCATACCCGAAACAGAAATTGGTAACCCAGACATAAATGCCTTCATAAGGCGTGGATGAAAAATAATGCAGCAAGGGCGGGTTAAGTCCTTGCGCCGGAAAGAAATCCTTGTAATACCACCAGCCATTTTCATGGCTTAAGTTCAGGATTGAATTGAGTTCCTTCAGATTTGGTAAACGCCAATCTGAATGGCCTCCCAGATTCATGTCCTTGCAGGCCTTAAGTGCCGCATACCAGTCCATGCGTTCATTCTCACCCTTTTGCCACATCAGCCCTGTCAAAGGATCGGTTACCGTACCATCAGCATTATCCTGGAATCGCGCGGCATTGACTGTCCCGAAACTTTGGTCATAACCGCCTCTGACCGCCCTGACATATCGTTCGCTGGAGGGCGTATAACAAATCCCACTGCCAAGGCCAAAGAAGATCCCCCATACAAAAGGCTTTTGCATGTTGTATACAACATCTGTCCAGTAAAAGTCACTTTTGCAATGTGGAAAGTAATGTGTGTCAACCGACGGTCCGGTTTTGCCGTAATCAATGATAGACCTTAATTCATCCTTATTGGGCAAACGCCAGTCTGAAAAACCGCCGTATTTCTTTTTATTGAGCGCTTTGATATAAACATCCCCGGCTTTTTCCCAGGAATATTTATCCTCAGCGTAATTGACATCACCTTCGTCAGGAGATTTGACTTCCCAGATGAGGCCTGTATTGTTATCCAGAACGCTACGATACCCCGTGTCCCACGTCATATTATCCGGTACTGGTTTTCCGGTTTTTCCTAACTTTGAGAATGACATGGGATTAACCGTAAAACAGCCGTTCTGCCCCCAGAGTTCATCCCGGGGTGTCAGAGTCGTCTCGATTCCTTCTTTGTCATAACATTTGATATCCCCGGCATCAGGCAGCCGGAATGTCCCGCCGTTTTTCATAACGCCTCCATGATCTCAACGAGGATCCCGTCAGGATCCTGGATAAAGAAATACCGTGCCCCGCTATCAAACCGGCATAGCTCGCTGGCCAGTGAAATGCCCGCATTCCTGAACTTCCGGTAAACAGCGGTAATATTTGATACTTCAACAGAGAAATGTTTCACACCCAGCGTCAAGAGATCCTTCAGCAGGGTTTTGCGGTACTCCGGAAGGGCTTTCTGTTTTTTGAATTCAAAAAGTTCGAGCGTTATATCTCCGTTCTTTAAAAGCATGATCGTGAAGCCTTTATCCGGATAGGCATATGTTTTGACATGCCGTAAGCCGAAATGACGGCGGTAAAAGACAGCCGACCTTTTAAGATCAGAAACACTCAGCGCGATATGCCCTAATTTCACACTTTCCCCAATCCAAACGGCGGATATACTTCAGATTCGACCACG
>JAZDPD010000112.1:0-33482 GCA_043798045.1 Candidatus Omnitrophota bacterium
AAGAAAGAGAAAAAGAGTTATGGAGTAAATGAAATTAATGTTATTTAAAACCGGGGAACAGATGAAGGGGCGAATAAATATAAAGATTAGAAAAACTTTAAACATAATTATATAGTATAACTTATAATTTAGAAACATGTATGAGAGAGACGTTAATTTATTTTATAGAATTGTTGTCAGGCAGGAACGGAATATAAATCTGATGGGCTGGAATTGAGGATGCGGATGTTGGACTATGTTTTGATTTGTACAGGTTGTTTTGTGCTGAGTTTATCATTGATTGTGGCTTTGCGTTTTCTTGCGTTACGCTTTAAGTTCTTAGTGGTTAAGGATGTGGCTTTGGTTGGAGGGATTGGGGTTTCTTTTGCGGTTATGGCGGCTTCTTTATGGGCCGGGTATGTTTTGGGCGGTGATTTGCGCTGGATTTCTGTTGTGGTGGGCACATCGGTTTTGATGTTGTTGTTTGGCGTTTGGGATGATTTCAAAGAACAGGGTGTTGCGCAGAAGTTTTTATTTCAAGCCATTTGTGCCGGGGTTCTGATCGCGTTCGGGATAAAGACGCATATTGTTTATTTCGGGCTTTGGGGTAATGCGGTCGTATCCTTTCTTTGGATTTTGGGTGTAACCAATGCGTTTAATTTGCTGGACATAGCTGATGGCTTGA
This sequence comes from Candidatus Omnitrophota bacterium, assembly GCA_043798045.1. Lineage (GTDB taxonomy): Bacteria > Omnitrophota > Gorgyraeia > Zapsychrales > Fredricksoniimonadaceae > Fredricksoniimonas. The sequence continues at coordinate 665 of JAZDPD010000112.1, forward strand.
GTGCGGGGGTAGCTTTTATATCAACAGCCGCTTTTTTCATTGTTTCAATGGTGCATCCCAATTTGGAAGTTCAGATCATGTCCATGGTTTTATGCGCCGCCTTGGCAGGCTTCTGGATTTTTAATTTTCCGCCGGCTAAGATTTATTTGGGAAATGCGGGAAGTCATTTCCTGGGGTTTATGTTGTCTGCCCTGGCGTTGACGATCAGCTATGCTTCGGTGGAAAGGCCGCTGGCCCTTATCAGCCCTATTATCATGTTGTGGCTGCCATTGCTTGAGACCGCGGTGCTTATTTATTTCAGGCTTAAAAAAGGGATTCTTCCATTTTATAAAAGCAGGGATCATATTGCGTTAAAACTTGTATCGGGTGGTTTTTCGCATAAGGGTGCTTTATTTCTGATGTTGGGCCTTGCTTTATTTTTTGCCTGGGCCGGTATTTTGATGAGTGTTGTTGATGGGTGCATGTCTGTCCTTATTTTATTGGCGGTGCTGCTTGCCAGCGGTGTTATGTTTGTATTTCTCAGGAGGATGGCTTCGGATGTCACATAGGAAGATTGTTATATTGGGTGCGGGGCTGGCGGGGTTGAGTGCTGCGTGGCATTTGCAGGAAAAGGGGATTTCCTGTCAGCTATATGAAAAAGAGCCTGAAGTGGGGGGGCTTTGTCGTTCCAAGCAGAAAAATGGGTTTACGTTTGATTATGACGGGCATTTGCTGCATTTCCGCCACAAGGAGATGTTTGGCCTGGTCAAGGAGCTTTTGGGGGATAATCTTGTTGAGCATAAGCGTTACGCCTGGGTGTATTCATTCGGCCGTTTTACACCGTATCCTTTTCAGGCGAATCTTCATGGGTTGCCCATGGATGTGATGAAGGAGTGCCTCTCCGGTTTTGTTGCAGCTTCCAATAACGGGGAAGTGGGTAAGGATGAAAACTTCCTGCGCTGGATCAAGGGGACTTTCGGTGAGGGTATTGCGAAATACTTTATGGTGCCGTATAACACCAAGTTCTGGACAGTGCCCCTTGGGCAAATGACGTGTGAATGGCTGGACGGATTTATTCCACGGCCGACCATGGCGCAGGTGATCGAGGGTACGCTGGAAGAGGGGCGGCGGCAGCTGGGATATAATGCCCATTTCTGGTATCCCCGGGAAGGCGGTATCGGCCGCTTGCCGCAGGCGTTCAAGGAGCGCCTAAGGCAGGTGCACACGGGGCATGAGGTCAGGAAGATTGACATCAAGTCCAAAGAAGTTGTTTTTTCAAACGGCGTTATAAGAAATTTCGATCATTTGATTTCGACAATTCCCTTGCCGGAGTTGGCGCGCGTCATAAGGGATGTTCCCGCCGGTATCAAGGCCGAGTTCAAGAAGCTGCGGTGGAATTCTGTCTATAATCTTAATTTGGGCTTTCGCCAGGAGCGTCCATCAGATAAACACTGGGCGTATTTTCCCCAGAAGAACATCAGTTTCTTTCGCGTGGGGTTTTATCATAATTTTGCCCGCGATCTTAATCCGTCCGGGACGGGGTCGATGTATGCGGAGGTGGCTTATGGGGCACATGCGCCCATCGATAAGAAAAGGATTGCCGGGCGCATCGAACAGGATTTGCGGAAAGTGGGTTTTCTATCCCGTGAGGATAAGGTTGTGCTGCGGGATATTAATGATATCAAGTATGCCTATCCAGTTTATGACAAGAATTATGCTTCTGCCAGGAGCCGGATCATTGAATGGCTGGCAGCACGAGATATTGCGCTTTGCGGCCGTTATGGGGCGTGGAAATACATGTCCATGGAGGATGTTCTTCTGGATGGCCAGGTGCTGGCGCAGAAATTTATTTAATAGCTTGGGTTTATATGTGTGGTGGTCCGGGTTTGGAATCAGAAATGAGAAGGTGATCTTTCTGTTTCCGGGATATATCAAGCAACAAGGCTGATTTGGACAAATGTTCAAGATGGTTCAAAAATGATCTCCATAGTAATTGTAACGTGTAATAGTGAGCGCCATATTCGTGCCTGTCTTTTGGCGGTGAAAGCGCAGCAGGTGGGCGTGGTTGAAATTTTTATTGTTGATAATGCGTCGCTGGATTCGACGAAAAAAATTATAAAAGAAGTGTGTCCTGAAGCTGTTTTGATTGAGAATGAATGTAACAGGGGTGCGGCTTATGCCAGGAATCAGGCCATTATGCGTGCCCAGGGAGATTGGGTGCTGACGCTGGATAGTGATGTGGTCATCACGGATGGTTTTATCGGGCTTTTTCTGGGCATTCAAAATTCATTGCCTGACCATGTGGGCATGATTCAGTCAAATATTCTGAGCATGGATCACCGGCGGGTTTATTCGCAGGGGATATTCTTGAGCCCGATCCGCCGTTTTTTTGATGTGAATCAGGGGCGGCCCTGGCCATGTTCTTGTGCTAGAACGGAAAGGATCATTGGTCCCTGCGCAGCGGCGGCGTTTTATAGACGGAGCATGCTGGAAGAGTTGAAAGAGCCGACGGGATATTTTGACGAAAGGTTTTTCTTCCTTGTGGAAGACGTGGATTTATCCTGGCGCGCGGCCCGAAAAGGATGGAGGGTTGTTTTCAGGCCGGAAATGGTTTGCGGTCATGACGGTGATGGATCAAGGACTGGCGCGCGCCATCGAAGATATTTGTGCTGGCGCAACCGGCATTGGATGATTGCCAAGAATGAAAGCGGTTTGCGCCGGTGGCTTGTGTATTTGTTGGCTGCGCCGTATGAAATTCTAAGGATCATGGATATGTGGGCAGGAACGCGGGACCATATTAAAGGGGACACATGAAGCATATTCTTATTACGGGGGGGTGCGGGTTTATCGGGTCGAATCTGGCGGTGAGCCTGATCGGGCAGGGTTACGCTGTGACCGTGCTGGATAATTTGAGCCGACATGGTTCTGATATTTTGTTAAAGAAAGTTTTGTCGTATGGCGCCACCTTTATTCAGGGGGATGTGCGTAATCCGGGGGATCTTAAGGCATTGAATGAAGATTATGCCGCCATTATTATTGCCAGTGCCGAGCCCTCCGCGCTGGCCGGGGCCAGAGGGGAGGAGGCGAAGTATTTGCTGGATGTGAACCTTCAGGGATCCATCCATTGTTTTGAGTGGGCGCGTCAGCGGCGCGTGCCGGTGATTTTTCTGTCAAGTTCGCGGGTATATCCCCATGATCGGCTCAATGCGTGCCGATTCCAGGAGAATGCAACCCGGTTTGATTATTTAGACGGCTGTTCTGGTGTTGGTCGCGGCGGCGTGAGCGTTGAGATGCCGCTCTCGGGCGTGCGCTCACTTTATGGTGCAACCAAATTATCAGCTGAGTTGATTTTGCAGGAATACGCGTTTCAATATGAACTTCCGGCCATTATCAACCGTTGCGGCGTTGTTTCCGGGCCGTGGCAATTGGGCAAGGCGGAACAGGGTGTTTTTGCGTTTTGGTTGGCCAGTCATTATTTTAAAAGGCCGTTGAATTATATTGGTTTTGGCGGTGAAGGGAAACAGGTGCGCGATATTTTACACATTGATGATTTATCGGCACTGGTGGGCCGCCAGTTGGTGGCGTTGGCCGAGAAAAGGCCGTTTTGCAAGGGGGAGGTTTTTAACGTGGGAGGGAGCGGGACTTCCAGCCTGTCACTGGCCGAGGCGACGGCTATCTGTACCCGTTTGACGGGGAACAGGATTCCCATTGGCCGTATTGCAGAGAATCGTCCGGCGGATATGATCTGGTATATGACGGATAATGGGCCAACGGAGGATGTTTTCGCCTGGAAGCCCTTAAAGTCTGCGGAGTGCATTCTGGAAGATATTTATTTGTGGGTGCGTGATCATGAGCCGGAGTGTCGGAAGATATTTTGTTGATGGTGATGCCGGGATGGAAGTGTTTTATGGAAAGGGGTGATGCATGAGCCATGAACGCGGGGGACAAAAAAATGGTTAGAAATGTGTGCAGTCGGTGTGTTTTGCCTGAAAGCAAGCCGCATCTATGGCTTGATGCCGGGGGTGTTTGTAATATATGTCATGCGCATGATGAGCAAAAGCGTGCGGCAGCGCCGGTTAAGTTTCTGGAAAGCGATTTCATCAAGATATTGAATCAGCATAAGAGCCGGGGAAAGTATGATTGCCTGATCATGTGCAGCGGCGGGAAAGACAGTACAGCCGCGCTTTATTATATGAAAAAACGCTATAAACTTAATCCGCTGGCGTTTACGTTTGATCACGGCTTTGAAACCGAAGAGGCGTTGACCAATATTCGCCAGGCGGTTGAAATCCTGGACGTTGATTTTATGCTTTTCAAGTCTGATTTCATGAAAGACATGTTTGCTGATATTGTCAGGGGTGATGAAAAGGCGGTGCTGTGCCACCCGTGTTCGATCTGGTACATGGGGCTTACGTTTGAAATGGCGGCCCGGTTTGATATACCCATTATTGTGGCGGGATGGACACGCGGACAGGCCGCACATCAGCCGCTTGTGCCGCATTGTTCCAATGATGCTTGTCAGCCGGAATTCGCTGCCATGTCCAAAGCAACGCAGGAATTTCTCGACAGATACACGAAACAGAACTCCAAGTATAAGGGGTTTGCCTGCAGCATGGAAGAGGTTGTTCGTGCCGCCGGCAGGCGCCATAAAGCGGTGGTTGTATCGCCGCACTGGTTCTTGCCGACAGATGCGGGTTCTTATGTCCAGATGCTTCAAAAAGAATTGAAGTGGAAATACCCAACACAGAGTTATCCGGCCAAGTCCACGAACTGTTCCCTGAATTTTCTTTCTGTCCAGCAATCGATGAAGCACTTTGGCTATACGCATTATCATGTGGAAATGAGCAAAATGATCCGGGAGTCTCTTTTGTCACGTGAGGAAGCCCTGAGGCTGCTGGAGATAAATTTTGATGAAGGGGTTATTAAAGAAGTGATGGCCAGGTTGGCGGTGGGCGGAAAGGGGTAGCTTTTTATGGTGCAGCGTATTCGCCGTGTGATGCAGGTGGTTTCGGCTGTTGTGCGCAAGGTTTTGATGACGGTATTTCTCATGGCCTTATATGTAACCGGCTTTGGATTAACAGCCTTGTTCTTAAGGTTTTTCAAGCGCGCGTTGCTGGTCAAGGGGTGTGTGGTGGATAATGCACGCTGGGTAGATGCGTCGGGTTATGATGCTGATCATGAGGATGTTTTACAACAGTCGTAGAATATGAGGAGTGTTTGTCATGAAGAAATTAAAGTATGTTCTGGGGCAAATGGCTAATCTGATCAAGAAACACAAGCTGGCATTTCTGTTGCCGATTTTTATTGTGCTGGCGGTGCTGGTTTTGCTGGCTTATTATATCGGGCCGGCGATTGTCACAACATTTATTTATGCCGGGATTTAGTAGCCGGATGGGGTGGATTTTATGAATATATTGGGAATAGCGTGTCATTACCATGATGCCGCGGCGTGCTTGATCAAGGATGGCCAATTGTCCGTGGCTGTCCAGGAAGAACGATTTAACCGGCAAAAGAATACCTCTGCTTTTCCGATCAATGCAATCAATTATTGCATTCAGGCGGGCGGGATATCATTTGCGGATATTGATTGTGTTGGTTTTTATGAGAAACCTTTTCTGAAATTTTCCAGGGTTGTGATTGATCATTTGCGCGCATGGCCGTTTTCATTTCACCACTACCTTCAGACCATGCCGCATTGGCTGCAGGATCGTCTGGTGCTGCCTTTTACGCTTGAGGAAGAGATCGGGTTTAAGGGTAAGGTTTATTTTATCAAGCATCATTTGTCGCATGCGGCCAGTGCTTTTCTGGTGTCGCCGTTTGAAGAGGCGGCCATTTTGACGGGAGATGCTGTCGGGGAGTGGGCGACCATGACCTTCGGGTGCGGCCGCGGGAAAGATATCAAGATTTGGAAAGAAATACAGTACCCGCATTCTCTGGGGCTGGTTTATACAGCCGTCACGACATATTTGGGTTATGCCGCACATGAGGGGGAGGGTACGGTGATGGCGCTGGCCAGTTGCGGCAAGGCGCGGTATCTGGATAAATTCAGAGAAATAGTCAAAGTTGGCGTTGATGGCAGTCATGCGGTTGATCAGCGGTATTTTGGATTCAATAAGAGCGGGCGGATGTACGGCTCCCGGTTTGTTAAAATGTTTGGCCCACAGCGAAAGCCTGGCGCGGCGGTGGATGAGCGGCATTGTGATATTGCCGCCAGCCTGCAAAAATTCACGGAAGAAACCCTGTTGGCTGTCACGCGCCACATTCATCGTGAAACAAAAATGGATAAATTATGCCTGGGCGGGGGGTTGTTTTTAAATTGTGTGGCCAACAGTAAAATCCTGGAAGACGGGGTCTTTAAAGAAATCTTTATTCAGCCTGCGGCCGGTGATGGCGGCGGGGCCCTGGGTGTGGCGACGTATGTGAATCATTGCATCCTGAATAATCCCCGGCAAGATGTGATGCGGCATGCGTATTGGGGGACATGTTATTCCGATGAACAGATCCGGCGTGTTTTGCTGGGCCAGCACATGGTGTTTGATGAGTACACGGATGATGCCCTGTCCAAGTTTGTGGCCCGGCAAATTGCGGACAGCAAGATTGTGGGTTGGTTCCAGGGAAAAATGGAATATGGTCCCCGGGCGTTGGGCAACCGGTCCATTTTAGGCAATCCGTGTAATCCGGGCATGAAAGAGCTTCTCAATGACAAGGTGAAGAAAAGAGAACCTTTTCGCCCGTACGCGCCCGCGGTTCTTGAAGAGCGGGCCGGCGAGTTTTTTGAATTGACCGGCTCTTCTCCATTTATGCTTTTGGCGCCGATGGTTCGCCAGGAAAAGATGGGCGTTATTCCCGGTGTTGTGCATGTGGATGGAACGGCGCGTGTTCAGACGGTGGGTAGGGCTGAGAATCATAAGTTATGGCAGTTGATCAAGGATTTTGAAAATATAACGGGTGTTCCGATCATCATCAATACATCTTTTAATTTAAGAGGTGAGCCGGTGGTGTGTGCGCCGGAAGATGCCATTGCTTGCTTTAGAAAGAGCGATATGGATTTCCTGGTTCTTGGGAACTTTGTCCTGAGCAAACAGAATAACAGGGGTTCGGTATGAAAATTGTTTTGGTGACAGGGGCGGCGGGGTTGGTCGGGTCTGAGGCAGTTCGGTTTTTTTCTGGGCAGGGGTTTAAGGTGGTTGGCATTGATAATGATATGCGGCAGTATTTTTTTGGCCGTGAGGGATCGACCGGTGATTCGTTGCAAGCGTTAAAGGGTGTGTGTGAAGGGTTTGTGAACCATGCGGTTGATATCCGCGATGCGGCGGCGGTTAACAGGATTTTTGAGGAATACGGAGCGGACATTGACCTTGTTGTCCATACAGCCGCCCAGCCCAGCCATGATTGGGCGGCGCGTGAGCCTGCGACGGATTTTGGTGTTAATGCGTTAGGGACATTGAATCTTCTGGAATCGGTGCGGCAATATTGCCCCGGGGCCGTTTTTATTTTTACGTCGACCAACAAGGTTTACGGGGATCGTGTCAATGGGCTGCCTTTGATGGAGCTTGAAACGCGCTGGGAACTGGATCCGCAACATCCTTGTTTTCAAGGGATCGATGAGAGCATGTCGCTGGACCAGTGCAAGCATTCTCTCTTTGGGGTTTCCAAGCTGGCAGCGGATATTCTGACCCAGGAATATGGTCGATATTTTGGGATGAAAACGGTTGTATTCCGCGGGGGGTGTTTGACGGGGCCTTGTCATGCGGGTGTTAGCCAGCATGGATATTTGTCGTATTTGATGAGGTGTGCGATGAATGGGCAGGAATATCAGATCATCGGGTATAAAGGCAAGCAGGTGCGTGATAACATTCACAGCCATGACCTGGTGCGTGCTTTTTATCAGTGTTATCAAAAGCCCCGAAGTGGTGAGGTTTATAATATCGGCGGCAGCCGTTATAGTCATTGTTCGTTGATTGAATCGATCGGTTTGTGTGAAAAAATAACGGGTAAAAAGATGAGGACGGTGTATGTCGATACACCGCGCAGCGGTGATCATATCTGGTGGATTTCGGACATGTCAAAATTTTCCGGGCATTATCCGGAATGGAGGATTACCCGGGATGTGGAATCAATTCTGGCTGAAATGTGTGTGTATCATCAATCCAGCGGGATGTCCGGCGCTTGAAGAGGGTGAGATGAAGAAGGTGGGGTTGTCGTGATGAATATAAAAACGTCTTTTGCCGGAAAGATCATGCTTGTTTTTTTTGGCTTGGTGTTGAGCCTGGTTCTTTTGGAATCAGGTTTGCGTTTGATGAGTTCTGTCCTGGGGTATTGGCATGCCTATCATGTTAATCTTTTGGCCAGGAAACAGGCAGATATCCGGATTTTATGTTTGGGGGAGTCAACGACAAGAGGGCAGTATCCGCGATTTCTTTAGAAATACCTGAATTATAATAATGCCGGCATCAAGTTCACGGTCATTGATGAGGGTGTGCCGGGCACAAATACGAATGTTATTGCGGCGCTGTTGGAGCAAAAAATTGATAAATACAGGCCGGATCTGGTTATCACGATGATGGGGGTTAATGATAACGGGGGGCATTTGCCGTATACCGTTGATTCCATGTCGGGTGTAGAGCGGTTTTGGGATTCTTTCAGAGCGTATAAGTTATTACGTTTGGTCGGGATGCATATTACGGCCAGGATAAAAGGGGTGCCTTTGCCCCTGAGGCGGGACAATGGCCTTGTTAAAAAAGGACATCCGGCGGGCGCTTGGGATGAGGCTCATGCGCAGGATGAACAAATGTCTTTTTTGAAGCGAGAAAAAGAATGCCGGGATGCCATCGCGCTTAATCCTGGGGATGATCAGGCTTATGTGAGGTTGGGGGTCGTTTTGAAAGAGAGGGAGGCTTTGGCGGCATCAGAGAAGGCTTTCCAGAGGGCCATTGAGATTAATCCTCAAGGCGATGTGGCGTATGCAGAGCTGGGCTGGTTATACGGAGCCCATAGCAGAATGCCTGAAGCGATTGCTGCGTTTAAAAGGTCAACGGAAATTAATTCCGGGAATACCAGGGTGTGGGATGCCTTGGCCGCAGCCTATCAGAGCACACATCAGTACGCTTTGGCGGAGGCGGCGTATCAAAAAGAGCTTGAGATTGTGCCGCAGGAAGATGAATCATTCGGGAATATGGGGATGTTTTATTTAAGGCAGGGGGCTGCCATTAAAGCGGAGGCTATATTCGAGAAGGCCATTGAAATTCATCCGGATGACGATCGTGCTTACGCCAGACTGGCGCTATTGTACTGTGAAATGGGCAAAGATGATTTATGCCGGGAATATACGCGCAAAACAAAAGAAATGTCCGGGGATGTTTATGGCCCGATGACACGGAATAATTATCAAAAGGTTAAACAGGTTCTTTTGCAAAAGAAGGTTGGCTGGATTTGTGTGCAGTATCCTACATTGAGCGTTGCATCCCTCCAGGAAGTTGTTGGTTCGGGGGAGGGAATTGTTTTTGTAGATAATGAGCGGTTATTCAAGGTGGCTGTGCAACGGGAAGGTTACACGCAGTATTTTATTGATACCATGGGCGGAACCTGGGGGCATTGCACGGATGCGGGCAACAAGCTGCTGGCCAAGAATATTGCCAATGTGATCAAGGAAAAACTGGGGGTGCAGTGATGATGTTGACGGGGGTTTTGTTGACATGAGAACATTATTTTCTCAAAAGGTTGCACTGGTGTTTTTTGGTTTGGTTTTGAGTCTTTTTGTTCTGGAGGCGGGATTGCGTCTGGCCAGTTTTGGGTTGGCGGCCTGGCATGAATATCAGGTTAATGCTGCGCTTAAAGTAAAGGCGGATATCAGGATTTTATGTTTGGGGGAATCAACGACCAGGGAGCAGTATCCGCGTTATCTGCAGGAATATTTGAGAAATAGTCAGGGCATCAAGTTTACGGTTATTGATGAGGGCATCTCCGGTACAAATTCTAATATTATTGTGTCTTTGCTGGGCAAGAATATTGATAAATATAAACCGGATTTTGTGGTTACCATGATCGGAGTTAATGATTACGGGGGGCATATGCCGTATACGGCTGCCTCGATGACGGGGGTGGAGCGGTTTCTGGATGTTTTTAAAACATATAAATTAATGCGACTGGTTTGGATGCATGTTACGACCAGGATTAAAGATGACCGTATGTCTTTGAGGCACAGAGAAGGCATTTTTCCTGGCGAATATAGCAAGGAGGTGACGGATGATGCGTTGGGGCCGGATCATCGGGATGACACTAATCAGCCGCAGCAAGTTCGCGGGCCTGATGTGTTACGGAAAACTTCGAAGGATCACATATATGTCCGTCTGGGTGATGTTTTAAGAGACAGGGGGGATTATTTCGGGGCAGAGAAAATGTTCAGGAAGGCTATTGAGATTAATCCTCGCAATGATCTGGCCTATACAAAGTTGGGATGGTTGTATTGGCTGCATGCTGTGGATAAGAGATTTCCTAATGGGGTTGTTGATTCGAGAAAAGCATTTGAGCGGTCCCTGGAAATTAATCCTGAGCAAAGTGGCGTTTGGATGGTTTTGGCAGGTGTGTATATGCATCAGGATGAATACGTATTAGCCGAGGCGGCGTATAAGAAATACCTTAAAATGTCTCATCGCGAAGATTCTGCGTTTGAGATGTTAGGTGTGTTTTACTTCAGGCGTGGAGACAAGGTTAAGGCAGAGGAAACTTTTAAGCGGGCGTTTGAGCTCTATCCAGATAATGTGCGCGCTTGTTCCCGGTTGGCCAATTTGTATTGTGAAATGGGCAGGGATGATTTGTGCCAGGAGTATACTCGGAAAATGAAGGCTTTGCCCAAGAGTGGGTATGCGTCAATGACACTGAGAAATTATCAGAAGATCAAGAAAATCCTTTCGGAAAAAAAGATTGGCTGGATTTGTGTGCAATATCCTACGTTGAGCGTTGCCTTGTTAAAAGAGGTTGTTGGCGCGGGTGAGGGAATTGTTTTTGTTGATATGATGGGTGGTACCTGGGGGCATTGTCAGGATGCGGGCAACAGATTGCTTGCAGGGAATATTGCCGATGCCATCAAGGAGAAGCTGGGGATTCGGCCGTAGATAGAATGAGTCCCGGGGTATCAAAAAAGGGGGGGGCGAGGCATGTGGGGAGGATTGTTAGGTTCAACGTCTGGTTTTTCGCAGCGGGCTGTGCTGTGGAGTTTGGTCAACAAGAATATCAAGGCGCAGTATGCGGGTTCTGTTTTGGGTTTATTGTGGGCATTTATTAATCCATTGTTATTGGCACTCATCGTGGGTTTTGTGTTTACCAATATCCTGAATGTTACTGTGTCTAATTTTTATATATACATCATATCCGGAATGTTGCCCTGGGGCTTCTTCTCGGTGTCTTTGCTGGAGGCTTCGTTATCTATTCCCAGGCATGCCAGCTTCCTGAAACAGTTTCCCTTGTCCAAAAGCTTTATTCCGGCGGCAGCGGTTTTGTCGAATTTTATTTTGCTGCTGTTCAGTCTGATGATTTTGTTGCCGCTGTTTATCCTGGTTTCTCCCAAGATCGTTTTTATGTTGCCCGTGCTCGTCATGGCCTTGGTTTTGTTTTTATTGTTCACGTTCGGGATATCATTAATAACGTCAGTCATGTGTGTTGAATGGCAGGATATGCGGCAAGTGTTGAATATGCTGATGATGTACTGGTTGTGGCTGACGCCGGTATTTTATAGTGTGGATATGGTTCCTTCCAAATATAAAATTCTTTTGTTGTGCAATCCGGTTAACGTTTATTTGAGCTTGTTCAGAAATGCGTTGTTTGATGGAAAAATGCCCACACCCTGGGCCTGGGGGGTGGCTGTCGTTTTGGCGCTGATAATGACGGCCGGAGGGCTTTTCCTGTTTAGCAAAAGGGAAGGGGGTTTTTTAAAGAAAATATGAATATGGAAGAAGACCTTGCCATTGAATTAAGGGATGTGAGTGAGACGTATGAAATAGAAATAAAGACCGATGAAAAAACGGTGCGCGAGGAAACCGAGGTTTTAAAGAATATTTCATTGAAGGTTAAAAAGGGCGAGTCCATTGCGATCCTTGGGGCCAATGGTGCCGGCAAATCGACGATTCTAAGAGTTATCGCCGGACTTTTGAAACCGGATAAAGGGGATGTTTGTGTGCGGGGGGTTGTTGGCAGCCTTCTGGATCTTGGGGCAGGCTTTCACCCGGAGTTGACCGGGAGGGAGAATCTTCGGCTAAATGCCGGTTTTTATAATTTCAATCGGAGTGAGTTTGAGGCCAGGTATGAGGAAATCCTGAAATTTGCTGATATTGGCAAATTCATTGATGTGCCGGTGCGGTGTTATTCCCAGGGCATGTATGTGCGTCTGGCCTTTAGCCTGGCCATTCATGTGAATCCCGACATCCTTTTGATCGATGACTGCCTTTCGGTGGGGGATGATAATTTTCAGTTAAAGTGCATTGATAAGGCGCTTGAATTGAAAATGAAGAATAAAACCATTGTCCTGGTTACGCATAATTTTACATTGGCCAAACAGCTCTGCCAGCGTGGTATCTATATCCGCGACCAGGGGATTGCCCTGGATGCGACGGTTGATCAGGCGGTCTCGACATATTTGACGGTTTCCAAGATGGTTAAGGATCAGTATCAGTATTTAAAAGCGCGTATTCAGGAAATTGAAGATTATGAAAAAACAGAGGCTGATTCCTGGCAGCGGAAAATAGACTTGCAACGTCAGACGGAACAGCTGCAGTGGGATCAGGAGGCTGGCCGCCGTCGTGAGGCTGATGACCGGCGATGGGAAGAGGAGACGCTTGCCCGGCGTCAGAAAGAAGAATTGCAATGGGATCAGGAGTTTGCCAGGGTGCGTGCACAGGAAGAGGTGCAGTGGCTGCAGGAGGTAAAGCGCCGGCGTGATGCGGAAGGGTTGGCGTGGGCGGTTGAGGTTGGGCAAAGGCGTGATGCGGATGATGCTGCATGGGAAAAAGCGGCGCAGGAGCGCCGTGCCAAGCAGGAACGTGACTGGGCGGATTCGTTTATGAAAAGGTGTGCCGATGAACAGGCGCGATGGGAGAAAGAAATGAACGGGAGGCGTGAGGTGGAAAAATCGGTTAAAGCTAACGAGAAGGGGGCGGCATGAGGACATCATCATTATTAAAGAATGCGGCACATGTGGTTTTATTACTGGGCATTGTTGCCGCCATGCAGAAATTTTCTGTTGATTCGCTGATGTTTTGGGTTGTTATTGTCGTGGCGGGTGTTTTATGGCTGGTGTTAAGGTTGCTGGCCATTATAGGACAGCTTGTATATGAAATGCGCAATGATTCGGCCCGTGTTTTGAGCCAGGTCGAACGTTCGCTGTATCAGATCAATGCTTCCATGCAGGAAGTGCGGGATTTGATGGATTCCAATATAACCACGAAGGATGTGGCATGAAGGTTTTTATAATAAATCTGCCGTGGGAAAAGGGTGGATTATGGGGTGTGCGCGCCGGCTCTCGATGGCCGCATATCAAGACGTCTCTGGAAAGGCATTACTCTCCGTTCCCATTCTTTATGGCGTATGCCGCGGCTCTTTTGAAACGGGAGGGCGTTGAGGTTTGTCTCATTGATTCTTTGGCTGAACAGATCACACTGGATAATCTTTTGTCAATGATAGATGCGGGTAAGCCGGATCTTGTGGTGGCGGAAACATCTTCGCCGTCATTATTGAATGATTTGATGATCCTCAACAAGCTTCCTGCAAAGTTGCCGGTGGCGTTATGTGGTCCTGAAGTTAGTATCCGGGATTTGCATTTTCTTAAGGAGCGTCCGCGCATCACTTATGTGTTTGTGGGGGAATATGAGTTTACTCTTTTGGAATTGGTGCAGTGCTTGAAGGCGGGGCAGGATTTGTCGGGCGTTAAAGGGTTGATCTATCGGGCTCAGGGCCAATGCGTGACCAACCCCCCTCGTCCTCTTTTGGAAAACCTGGATGATTTGCCCTGGCCTTTGCGTGACGGGCTTCCCATGGAAAAATACAATGATACGCCCGGGGGGATCCCATTTCCGAGTGTGCAGATGTGGTCTTCGCGCGGGTGTCCGTATCATTGTTTGTTTTGCAGCTGGCCGCAATTGATGTACCAGAGTCATCGGTACAGAACACGCAGCGTGACTGATGTTGTTGATGAGATGGAGTATCTTGTGAATGTGAAGGGGTTTAAGTCTGTATATTTTGATGATGATACCATGAATGTTGGCAAGCAGCGGATGATGGCGTTGGCAGACGAGATCAAGCGCAGATGTTTGAATGTGCCCTGGGCGATGATGGCGCGGGCGGATTTGATGGAGGAGGATGTGCTTGAAAACCTGTGTTCCGCCGGATTGGCAGCCGTGAAATACGGGGTTGAGTCGGGTGATCAGCGGCTTGTTGATAACATTAACAAGAAGCTTGATCTGCAGAAGCTGGAACGGATGGTCCGGTTTACGCAATCTATAGGCATTAAAACACATTTGACGTTTACCTTCGGGCTGCCGGGTGAAACGCACGAAACGATCCAGAAGACAATTGACTTTGCCAGGCATCTTGATCCAGACACGCTGCAGTTTTCCATTACAACGGCTTTTCCCGGAACACAGTATTACAGGGAGCTTGAAACAAGGGGGCATATTGTTTCGCGGGATTTACAAGATTATGACGGGAATTCCAGATCCATGCTGCGGACAGCGTGTTTGAGCGCCAAGGAGTTGCAGAGGGCCAAGCAGGATGCGGACTGGCTTTGGCAGGAACATGTATGGGCAACACGCAAGCACGTTAAGTTGGATGCGGGTTTTCGTGAACGATGTGTGATGTTCGGGAAGAAAAATGTGTTGCGGCCATTGGTCTTGATGTGGCGATCTTTAATTCGGTATTGTTTGTTGATGGGCCGGAGATTGTGTTCACCGAATCTTAGCATGCAAGTCAAGGAGCCTGATCTTAGCCTGATTTTTCTCGCCCGGGAATGTTTTTTGAGGATGGGAAGGTGTGTATTAAGGTGGGGCCATGAAACGCTGGCCAGGGTATGTGCCCTCAGGCACTGGTATGAGCCTCAGCGGGTATGGTTGAA
The DNA here is from genome assembly GCA_043798045.1 of Candidatus Omnitrophota bacterium. Classification (GTDB taxonomy): domain Bacteria; phylum Omnitrophota; class Gorgyraeia; order Zapsychrales; family Fredricksoniimonadaceae; genus Fredricksoniimonas. The sequence continues at coordinate 15,744 of JAZDPD010000112.1, forward strand.
AAAACTGAAGAATAATGTATTGAACCTGATGGGTGTGCATCATGGGGCTTATGCGTTTAAAGGCCCGGATTGTGTGCAGATTGATTTGACGAGTAATTGTAATAATAATTGCGTCAGTTGTTGGTGTAATTCCCCGCTCTTAAAAACAAGAATGTATAAAGGGGCCAAGAGGTACAAGACCTTGCCGACGCCCATGGTTCTTGCCTTGATGGAGGATCTTGTTGGACTTGGGACCAGCGAGTTGTATTTTTCTGGCGGCGGCGAGCCGTTCATGCACCCCGATCTTATGACGATCGTGGCGCAGGCCAAGGCCAGGGGGCTGCACTGCTGCATCAATACCAATTTCACGCTTGTGGATGAGGCGGTTATTAAACAGCTCATTGATCTTTCGGTGGATGCGTTGACCGTGAGTTTCTGGGCGGCGAATCCGGAGTCCTATGTGCGTACGCATCCTAATAAGGATGCCGCCACGTTTGAGCGGATGACACAGATGCTGCGGCTTTTAAATACAGCCAAAGACGGCAGAAAACCGTACATCAAGATTTACAATGTGATTTCCAACCTGAATTATACAGAGCTTGAAGAGATGGTGGCTTTTGCGGAAGAAACCGGTTCTGAATCCGTGGAGTTCGCGGTGGTGGATACGATTCCCGGCGCTACGGATCAGCTGTTGCTCAATTATGAACAACGTCAAGCGGTATTGGCGCAGTGTTCGCGGATAATGGCGGCGGCGCATAAGGTGAAGGTGCTTAATCTGGATACCTTGATACGGCGGTTTTCCGATGTGAGTGCCCAGGAAGCACAATATGACAGCGGGATATTCCAGGAATCATCCTGTTATGTGGGGTGGGTTTTTAGCCGTATCATGTCCAATGGGGATGTGAATTTCTGCTTGAAAGCTCATCGCATGCCTGTAGGGAATTTGTATGAACATTCTTTCCGCGCTATATGGAATTCGGCCAAACAGCAGGAATTTCGCGGAAAGGCTTTAAAATTTGATAAGGACGACAGCTTTTTCAAGGCTATCGGTAATGATGAGAATTGTAAAATGGGTTGTTATAAAAGCTGTGATGATATTGGCAGGAATATGGTGGTGCAGGAGAAAATGAAGCGCCTGTCTTCTGTGCAGAAGACATTGTTGACAATAATGGCCAAAGTTATGGGGCGCAGGGTTTAACGGGGGGGGTGGGATATGTGGGGTGGGATAATTTCATATTTTGCTTCTTGGCTGGTGAAGCACTTGCAACGGCAGATGGCGTTGACGTGGATCCTGATCAAGGCTGTCCGTGCGAAGGCGATGTCCCGTGATGTGATCTTTCGTTGTTATGGCCAGCATGCGTATTTGCACATTCTTTCATCGCAAAAGAATGATTTTGAATTATTTGTTCTGGCCATCGAGATCAACAAAATGGTCGGCAACAAGATCGGGTTTGTCATTAAGATCGACAGGGTCAATTTTTGTTACTTGGAAGAAGTGCTCAATTTTTGCCTTGGTGCTATCGGCGCGAAGTTGATGAATGTCAAGAGGCCCGACGCGGATGAGGCGAAGAGTTTGTTTGAGCGGTATGAAGGCCTTGTGGCAGGGTTGAACAAGGAGCTGTTGCCGCTCAAGGTGAGTTTCATTTTTGATGATAAAGACCGGCCTGTCTTGAAGCGGGTGTTGGATTCATTTGAAAACATAGGAAAGAAGTCGCCCGAGTTCGTGAATGACCTTTCTGCAGTGTTTCATCTTTTGGATGCCATCAAAGAGCAGAGGCATTCCGCACCGACCACAAACCGGTATTTCAGCTTGTTGTCTGAAGAGCTTATCCTGGGCCCGCGGCAGGTGGTTTTGGACCTGTATCATAAATGCAATACAGATTGTGTTCATTGCTGGATCCACAGTCCGACAGCCCGGAAGGTGCTGACCAAGGAGTTTGCTTCTCAGATGATGGATTATGATGTCGTCAAGAAGATCATTGATGATTGTTTCAGCCTGGGCGTTGATACCATCACGCTTTTGGGGGATGGTGAGCCGATCCTGCACCCTGATTTTGTCCGCATCGTTAAATATATCAAGAAAAAGAATCCCTATATGGATGCGTTGACTTTTTCCAATGGCTTGGCATTGACGCCCAGGGTTAGTCAGGAGCTTGTTAAATCCGGGCTCAATGAGATTTGGTTCAGTGTCCCGGCCGCCAGCCCCGAGGTTTATCAAAAGATATGCCCTTCCAAGAAGGCGAGGGATTTTGAACGCATAAAAAAGAATATTCACTATTTATGCCGTTTGAAGAATAAGGTCAGGGATCTGGTGCAAAAGTTTGACCTTTCAGAAAAGAATGCGATCATTGCGCGAGGCGCCAGGGTAAAAACGTTTCCGATGCATTGTGTCATCACGTTTGTTTTGCATAATCTCAATTATCATGAAATCCTGGACATGGCCAATATGGCGGTTGAGCTGGGTGTGGACGAGATGCGTTTTCAACTGATACATTTGGACAGGGATAACAAATGGCTTCAATTGGATCAGGCGCAGGTTGATTTCCTGAACAGCAAGCTGCAGGAGGTGAGGGCTGTTGCTGAAAAGGGCCGTGTGATGCTGGGCCTGGCACTGGAGTTTCAGCTTTCGCATATGCATGCGCCCACAGGTGACTGGAGCCGGGGATACTATTTACAGCATGGATGTCCTATCGGCTTTTTCTTTTCCATCATCAAGGCTAATGGCGATGTAGGTTTGTGCTGCAGCCTGAAGGTTGTTGATAACGTTCATAACAAAAGTTTTAAGGAGATATGGCTATCGCAGCGTTACCATCAGGCCAGGGTGGGGGCCAAACATCTTCGGGATAATAAAGATCAGCTTTTCCAGTCAACCACATACCATAAGAATGAGGCAAGGGGGGATTATCTGTATTCGGAAAGGTGTGAGCTTTGTGATAATCATGATATGAACAATGAGGTGATCCAGTGCTTGTCCCGCATCAAGCTGGCAGATCCGTTTATGAAGTAAAGGGATGGTGTATTGCCGCCTGAGGGATGTCGCACATTGTGTGTTTCAAGAAATAATGGTATGTCCGTGTCGGGACAGGGTTGTGTCGATTGGAAAGGAAGAGGATGGTCCTTAAGCGCATGAACCGGATTTTTGTATTCTTCATTGGCATCATCATGGCGCTGTTGTTTTTGGAAACAGGGTTAAGGGTTGGAAGCCTTGTTTATATGTGGCGCCAAGACTCCCTGTCTTCTTCCGTTGCCACGGGTCAGGGGCAAAAATATGTCGTCTTGTGTTTGGGGAATTCATATACCAAGGGCGACGGGGCCCCGTTGTCCATGAGCTATCCGGCCCAGTTGCAAATTATTTTTGATGAAAAGATGCCTCAACGAAATATTAAGGTTATTAACAAGGGGCGGGGCGGGCAGAATACATCAGAACTGCTGGATGATTTGATTGTTAATCTTGAAAAATTCAAACCAGATCTTGTTGTTCTTCAGACGGGGCAGGCTAACCTGTGGAATTACTTACAGTATACGAAATATTTAGGAAAAAATGACAAGCACATGACGTTGTTGCGGCGATGGGCGTATTTTGGGAGCGAATGTTTGCATGCCAGCCGAGTTTACAGGCTGTGGTTGTTGTTGGGCGAAAACTTGAAACAAATGAAAGATGGGGACGGCGGGGTTTTAACAGAAAATGCTGATGGGTACCGGATTAGTCGTGCATATTTGGAAGCGGTGGATTTTATCAGAGAGATGAACACCGCTTTTTCTAACAGGGTGCCGGTTGTTCTGGATGAGGCCAGGGTGGCACAGGTGTTGTCTGTGTTGATGGGCGCGATTAAAACAGATCCGGGATATTCGGATAATTATGTACTTGTCGGGCATATCTATCGTTTTCAGGAGAAGTATGAAGAAGCGCTGCGGTGGTTTATGGCGTCAGTAGATGTTGATATCAGGGGGCGTCGCGGGGAAGATCTTCATCGTGGGTATCGTGAAATACGGAATATGCGCAAAATGGACAAAGGGCCGGGACAGGAGCGGCTTAACAGGAAGATAGATGATTATATCAGGCAGTTTAATGCGGTGCATCCTGAGGCAGCCGTTAACCTGTATATTTTAAGTGACGCGCAGATTGAGCAGTGGGTTGAGGCCGATATAAATGAGATGGTCCGGATCATCCGGGGGCATGGGGCTGCTTTGATCCTGCAGGATTATCCCATTGATACCCCCTCGAATGAAATCCTGAAAAGAATTGCCGAAGAATGGCATGTGCCGCTTGTGAATAACAGGGAGGTTTTTCAGGAAAAAATGAAAGCCGGCATGGTTTTTAAGGATTTGTATAGTGTCGATGGTCATTGCAATGCCAGGGGTTATGGTGTGATGGCGGAAAATGTATATAACAAGATTGTTGAAACGGTTTTTGATCCCTCAAGATTGGCAATCGAATAAAAATTGATGGTCGGATGCAAATGAAAAAGTATAAATTTGTTATATTGGGCGCGGGTCTTAATGGACTGTCTGTTGCGTATGAATTGTCTAAAGAGCATCCGGGAGAAGTCTGTGTTCTGGAGAAAGAGGGCCAGGTTGGCGGGATGGCCAAAACCATCGTGCGCCAGGACCGTTGTTATGATTTGGGTTCGCACCGCATTCATGCCCAGGTTTCCAGAGAGATTTTTCAATATCTTGAAGAATTTGTCGGTGAAGATTTGATTTCCAACGTGCGTGGCGGAAGGCTGAGGATCAAGGATAAATATATTGAATATCCGATTAAGCCGGCTCAGTTCTTTACGACGATCGGTCTCAGGAATCTTGGCAGTTTTATTTTTTCGTTGATTTATAACAGGTGCCGTGGTTTGTTGGCCGCAGGGCGTCCGGATCAGGGGAATACATACGAGGGGTATTTAAGAAAACAGGTTGGCGACAGGGTTTACGGGCTGTTTTATGAGCCGTATGCCAAGAAGATTTTTGGTCTCCCCCCGGCTGAGATTTCGATCACGGCGGTCAAGAAGAGGATGTCTTTATTGAGTCCGTTTGGTTTTGTGAAAAACATGCTTGTGCGGCATTTTGTCGGGGCAAAACCGGACCGTTATTATTATTTTAAAAATGGCATCGGAGAGCTGGCGCAGGAGTTGGAGTGCCGGTTGGCCGATCGTCATGTGGATATTTTTAAAGGAGTTCGCGAGTTTGTTCTAAATGGCGACAAGGATATTAAGGAAATCAGGTGGCTGTCCCTGGATGGGCGTCAAGAGGTGATCCGGTATGAGAAGCTGGTATCGACTATCCCTGTGGATGTGTTGTGCCAGAAACTCGCGTTTAAAGGTTGTGTGGATCAGAATATGTGGCGTGGATTAAGGCTTGTTTTTCTGCACATCAACCAGGCACCGGCCTTAAGTGGTGAAACGTTTTATTTTCCCGAGTTGAAGTATCCGTTTGGAAGGGTTTCCATTCCGCAGCGGTTTTTTGTTGGCATGCAGCCGGCTCATGGGGATGTAAGTTATGTGTGTGAGGTTCCCTGTACGCAGGGTGATGCGTTGTGGCAGATGGATGATCAGGCCCTTGGCCGCATGTGCCATCAGGGTTTGATTGAGGCCAATCTTGTTACAGGCAGCAGCCGCATGAATGAAGGGCTGAATTTTACGCTCAAGATTCCTGAGGTATATTCAGTTTATTTCCTTGGTTGGGAGGAGCGCATGCAACAGATGGTGGATTTCCTTGACCAGCAGTATGCGGATATTTATACTTGCGGCAGATTGGGTTTGTTTTTACATTGCAACATCGATCATGCCATTGAAATGGGGCAGCAATTGGCCGCAGGGTTGTTGCGCGGCATGACATCCCGGGAATGGCATGCGCGCAGGCATCTGTTTCATGAAATGAAGGTGAGGGACTGATGTCGGTTTGTTCTATTTTGTTGTGGCGAGCAACGGGAGCCCGGATTGCTGCATGAAAAAATGTCTTGTTTTTTTAACGGGGATCATGGCGGCCCTGCTTTTTTTGGAGGCAGGCCTTAGCATCGGCGGGTATGGTTATCGCCTAAAATCCGTTGTATGGTCAGATGGGGCTGCACTTGGGCCGCGAGGGGATTTTGTTGTTTTATGTTTGGGGAATTCGTATACCAAAGGTGTCGGGGCAAGGCCGGGAATGGGGTATCCTGAGCAGTTGCAGCGTTTGCTGGATACGCGCTTGCCTGATCGGCACATGCGTGTGATTAACAAAGGCAAGGAGATTCAGAATACGGCGGAGTTGCTGGTTGATCTGAGGCCTTTATTGGAACGTATCAGGCCGGATTTGATTATTCTTCAGACGGGACAGCCTAATGCCTGGAATTTTATGGGGCATATGAATTATTTAAGAAGAAATGAGAAGGTCGGGTCGCGTTGGCAGCAGGCCGTGGACTATCTTAAAGATTGTTTGTATGCCAGCCATGTTTATAGATTTGTTGTGTTGCTTCGGGAGAATATCAGGCAGAAAAATGAGAAGATCGTGGATGGGGGTATTCCGGGAGGGCTTGATCCTCAAAGCAGCCCGGCGTATGTGAATGCAGAGGAATTTATCCGGGTTTCTTATGATGCCCTGTTTCGCATGGAGCCGGTTGTTATGGATGAAAAGAAAATCCGGGAAGTTAGTTTGGTTTTTATGGACGCACTCAAGAAAGATCCGTCGAATCCGTATCATTATGTGTATATGGGGGATGTTTGCCGGTTTCAGAACAGGTTTGAGGAAGCGTCGATGTGGTATATGAAATCGTTGAGTGTTGATGCCAGGACGTCGGGGGCACGGCATTTTCAGGGGGGATGGTACAGGCTTCGAGATTTGAGTAAAATGGGCAAGGGACCTCATGATGAGGCGATTAACCGGAAGATGGATGTTTTTATCAAACGGTTTGATCGGGATTATCCGCAGCAGGCATTGAATTTCCTGTTTTTGAATGACCGTGAAATCAAAGAGTGGATGGCATCAGAAATGAACGAAATTGTCAGGATTATTCAGCAGATGAAAATTCGTTTGGTGTTGCAGAACTATCCGGTTGATACGCCGGCGAATTCGATCATGGAGGCCGTGGCCGTAAAGAAACGAATACCGTTCATTGACAACAAGGCTGTTTTTGACGAGAAGCTGCGTTCGGGGATGCCGCGTGAAGCACTGTTTGTTCCAGATGGCCATTGTAATGAGGCCGGTTATGCGGTGATGGCGGAAAATGTTTATAGGAAAATCGTGGAAGAAAAGTTTTAGGCGGGCATATGAAAAGAGTTGTTGTTTTTCTAATGGGTGTTGTTGTCGCCCTTCTTTTTCTGGAGGTTGGCTTAAGGGTTGGGAGCCTGATGGCTCAAATAACCGCGAAAGTTGTCTCCGGAAAGGTGTTGATGAATCCCGGGAAGACATTTGTCATATTGTGTTTGGGGAATTCGTATACCAAGGGCGTTGGCGCATCACCGGGAATGGGGTATCCTGAGCAGTTGCAGCGTTTGTTTGTTCGGCGTATGCCGCAGAAGAATGTTGTTGTTATTAATGAAGGCGTGTGTGTGCAGAATACGGCGGAATTGCTGGCGGCGTTGCCATTTAATCTTGAGAAATTTAAGCCTGATCTTGTTGTTCTTCGGACGGGGCAGCCGAATCAATGGAATTATTTCAAGTATGCAGATTATTTGAAAAGAAGGGCGGGACAGGATGGGTGGGTAAGCCGGTTGAGATTCTTTGTCATTGATTTACTGAGCAAGAGCCGTGTTTATCGGCTGATGTTGTTGGTGTGCGATCATCTCGGCCAGAAGAATGCTGGAAATCTGACGGGTGTGTTGAATTCGAGTGAGGCATATCAGAAAGAGTCGGAGTATTTAAAGATGGTGGAGTTTGTCGTAGAGTTGAATTCCCCGTATTTGAAGAAAAAGACGGCTGTAGATCCGCTTCGGTTGGAAAGGGCGCGTGATGTGTTGATGCGGGCGATAAGGAAAGATCCGGCCCAGTCAGTTAATTATGTTTATTTGGGAAATATAGCCCAGTTTGAAGGGAAATATGAAGAAGCGGCCAAATGGTTTATGAAATCAGTGACGGCAGATGTTCGGGTAAGGAATGGTGAGGATATCCATCAGGGGTATAAGGCACTGCGCGACATTAGAAATATAGATAAGGGAGTTCACGATGACAGGATTAATCAGGAAATAGATGTTTATATCGATCGTTTTCGACGGGTATATCCTGAGGAGTCGCGGCAGTTTTATTATTTGAGCCGTCATGAGGTTGATGTCTGGGTGGAGGCGGATGTGCGTAAGATTATTGATGTACTCCAACAGCATCATGTTCGTCTCCTTGTACAGGATTATCCTGTTAAGAGTTTTGCCAATGGGATTTTAAAAAGGATTGCGGAGGAAAAAAGGCTGCCGATGGTGTCTAACGAAGAAATTTTTGAAGAAATCCTCAAGGGGGGCGTTGCGTGGCAGGATCTGTTTGTTTCTGATGGGCATTGTAACGACAGAGGGTATGGCATCATGGCGGAAAATGTTTTCAGGAAAATTGTTGAGGAGAAGTTTTAGGTTTAAACGTGTGGGTATGGATTGTTAATGGCGGCTGAGGGTTGTTAATGAAAAGAATCGTTGTTTTTATGGCGGGGCTGATGGTGGCACTCCTTTTTTTAGAGGCTGGCCTAAGGGTGGAAGGCTATGTATATGGGGCAAAGAAGACTAAGGCTGTCGGCAGCAGCGCTATGTTGCCGCCGGGAGAGCATCCATATGTCATTTTGTGCCTGGGTAATTCCTATACGAAGGGCATCGGATCATCTCCAGGAATGAGTTACCCTGAGCAGTTGCAGCGGTTATTTGATGCACACAGACCAAAGGAAAATATTGTTGTCATCAATAAAGGCCGGTGCGTGCAGAATACGGCAGAATTGCTGGATTCCCTGGAATCTGATTTGAAGCAATTTGAGCCTGATTTGATTCTTCTTCAGATTGGGCAGTCAAATGTCTGGAATTTTATAAAATATACAGATTATTTGAAAAGAAAGATCAAGAAAAATTCCTGGGTGAGACAGGTGAGGTATGCGGCGTATGATTTTTTGTATGCAAGTCGTGTTTTCAGGCTTGGGCTTTTGTTGGCGGATAATATCAGGCAAAAAGACAGGCGGCCTGTCCGCGGACGTTTGGTTTCGGCTGATCATCGTTACCGGTCGGATGACGCTTATCGGCAGGCAACAAAATTTATCAGAAAAACAGCCATCGACCTTTCCATGGATCCGTCCACAAAGGTTGACGTACAGCAGTGTCAGGCAGCGCTGAAGGTTTTGATGAGTGTGGTGAGCATGGACCCTGGGCATCCATCCAATTATGTTTTTATCGGGTACATTTACCGTTTTCAAAAGGATTATGAAGAGGCATTGAAGTGGTTTATCAAGGGGGTTGGCGTCGATCCTGAATTCAGGACTTTTGACGAGATCAATGAAGGGTATAAAGAAATCAGGGATATGAGAAGCGAGGATAAAGGGCTGGCCAATGATGCTCTTAATAAGAAGATCGATGATTTTATTCAGGTATTTGAACGGGACCATCCGCAGCAGGCTGTTAATTTTTCTATTTTAAGCAAGGATGAGATTCTTGCATGGGTTGAATCGGATATTTTGGAAATCGTGCGTGTGATTCAACAGCATCATGTGGCGCTTGTTGTTCAGGATTATCCCTTGGCCATACCGGAAAATGAGGTGATCATGAGGGTTGTGATGGAAAATAATTTACAGTTTCTTGATTACATCAAGATCTTTCAGGATAAGATAAGCGGTGGTTTGAAGCGTGAAGATTTGTTTGTTCCTGACGGGCATTGCAATGATCGGGGGTATGGGTTGATGGCCGAAAGCCTTTATCGCAAGATCATCTCGGCGGGGTTTATAACGGGAGAGAAATGATGGTTCTTGGAATCTTGGCTTATTGTTTCAGAAGATTATTAATCAGGGTAGAATTCTTGCGGCAGCTTGCGGGGCGCCTGATGAGGATGCTGGGGTGCGGGCTTTTGTCAAGATTCCCTTCTGTAGATTATTATGCGCACAACGATTATCTTTTTCGTCTTATTGTCAAACGGGTGAATTACGGGTTTGACATGATGGTGTGGACGATCAGGTTTATGAAATTCCTGGGTTTTCGCGTGGTGATCCATATCCATGTGAACCGTTTTAATTATTTCTATATTCCTGAAATGGTTGATCATTGTTTGTCCTTAAAAGGTTTGCCGCTAATAGACAGGCACAGGTTTTACGATAAAGACAGGTCTTTTTGGTGCGGGTATTTAAGGTTTATTGATAATTTAAATAAACATTTGGCATCCTTTGATATTAACATCAGCATTGAAGGGAATGATGAGCCATTGATCGCAGGGATATGTCATGCCATTGATCGTAAAATAACAGATGATCCGGATAGTTGGGGGTCATTCAATAAAAAAGTGATGATTCTGGAAGATTCCAAGAAATTTTCGCCATCACGTGCCGGCAGGTATTTAAGTTTGTTGGCGGAAGAAGTAATGGTCGGGCCGGAAATTGTTGTGATGGATATTTATCATAAATGTAATACAGATTGTTTGCACTGCTGGATGCACAGCCCAAAAGCCAGGAAGCTGTTGACGCCCGAATTCCTGTCTCAGAAAATGGATTTTGAACGGATGCGGGGCATTGTGGATGATTGTGCACGCATGGGGGTGGATGCGATCACGCTTTTGGGGGATGGCGAGCCGGTGTTAAATCCGGATTTCTTGAAGATTCTTTGGCATATCAAGAATGCGAATTCCAATATTAATGTGATGACGTTTTCAAATGGTTTGGCTGTGACACCAGGCATGAGCCATGAGCTTGTTTCTGCGGGACTTAATGAGATCTGGTTCAGCGTCCCGGCAGCAACGGGAGAAACGTATGAAAAAGTTTGCCCGTCCAAGAAGGCGTCTGATTTTAAGAAGGTTCAGCAAAACATCGCGTATTTGTGCCGTTTTAAGAAAATTCTGAAGAGATTGCATCAAGGCTGGGATGTGGTCAGAGGGAAAAAGGCACTTAAGACCGTTGATCGGAAAAATTGTTTTTCGCCTTATTGTATCATTGCCTATGTTTTACACGCCGAGAATTACCATGAAATCCTTCCCATGGCTAAAATGGCGGTTGAACTGGGGGTTGATGAAATGCGTTTCCAGCTGATCCATCTTGATAAGGATAACAAGCATCTGCAGCTGAGCCAGGAGCAGATTGATTTCCTGAATGAGAAATTGCCGGAAGTAAAATTGGTTGCGGAACAAGGCGGCGTTGCCTTAAGTTCAGCATTAAAGTTTCAATTGACGAATATGGCTGTTTCGACCGGTGATTGGAGCAAGGGATATTATTTGAAGCATGGTTGTCCCATCGGGTTCTTTTTTTCCATTATTAAGGCCAATGGCGATGTGGGGTTGTGTTGCGGACTTAAGGTTATTGATAATTTGAATCAGAGGTCTTTTTATGATATCTGGATGTCTTCGGGCTACCGGCAGGCGCGCATTGGCGCCAAGCACCTGTCTTCCAACAAGGATATGTCATTTCAGAAGACGGATTACCACAAGGATGAAAAAAGGGGGGATTTGCTTTATTCGGAACGGTGCGAGTATTGTGATAATCATGATTTGAACAATGAATATATTAATGGTTTGATGCACAAAGGTTTTTTTGACCGTTTTATGAAAAATTAGAATTATCGACCGGATGAAAAGATATGGATAAGGATCTGCTTTTAATTCATTGCCCTTTGGCGTCTGTTGATTTGCCGCCTATGGGGGTGGCGTATATTGCCGCCTTTGCTCAGGCACAGGGGGTTGTGTGCGATATATTGGATTTAAATGCGTTGCTTCATATTCGTGGTACGGAAAAGCAGAAATGTCTCTGGGATGCGGAGAATTATAATCATTGGATCGACGAGGGGTTGTTTGATGCCATTAAGGATGTTCTTAAAGAACCGGTGGAGTCCTGGATCAATTACGTGCTCAAGCAGGGGTATCGAACTGTTGGTTTTTCGCTTACGGGAAGCAATCTTCTGTTTTCGATATGGTTAAGCCAGTGTCTGAAGGCCTCTGATGCGTCGATATGTATCGTTTATGGTGGCCCAACAGTTCATTTCAAACATATTAATCTAGATCCTTTTCGTTTTCTTTCTTCGGTAACGACAGGCGAGCTGTTGGTCAATGAAAAGATGGTGGATTATATTGTTTTGGGTGAGGGGGAGAAGGCTATTGTGGATATCGTTCAGGCCGTTAAAGCCGGAAAGCCGGTGGATAATCCCAGTGTGGTGACAACGACCTGCAAGAAATTGAGTAACAAGCTTTCTTATGTTGATCGACTGGATGATCTGCCTTTCCCTGCCTGGGAAAAACTTTCTTTGAACCAATATACTGTTCGAGAGGAATTACCGATTCTTTTTAGCCGGGGCTGCGTTAATCATTGTGCGTTTTGTAATGACTGGCTGATCTGGAACGGTAAATATCGTTGCCGGTCAGCCAAAAATATTTTTCTGGAAATGAAAACAATGAGCCGGCGGTATGGCAAAAGGTCTTTTCGTTGCAATGACTTGATGTTTAACGGCAATTTGAACATGCTTGATGAATTGTCGGGTCTGTTGATTGCCTCGGGGCTTGAAGTGAATTGGGGTGGCCAGGGATATATACGTAAGGATATGACGCAACAGTTGTTAGATAAAATGTATAAGGCCGGTTTGCGGGATATTGTTTTCGGGGTAGAGAGTTTGTCTGATCATGTGCTTGTAAAAATGCGCAAACCGTTCACGTTTGATGATGTTTTGCTGGTGTTAAAGAGAACCAAGGCGGCGGGTATCCGAACGCATATAAATTTGATTGTGGGATTTCCGGGAGAAACCGAGGAGGATCATTTGTTGACACAGGAACGGCTTGGTGTATTAAGCCCGGTGCTGGATACGGTGGCTAATATCAATTGCTGTCGTCTTATGGCGGATGCGCCGATTGAATCATGCTTTGATCAGTTTGGCATTGTGTGTGCGGACAAGCCTAATATGTGTGAGGCCTGGGGTACCATCGATGGTTTGAATAATCTTGACATCAGGCAGCAGCGGATGGATGAAATGGAACATGCTGTGGCCAGGTCTGGCATCAAACGGGTGATTGAGCCCTTGAAGGCTCCAGCATTGTCGCAGGGGCATGGATGGATGGTTATTTGTGGGCATGTCTGGCGGGTGCTCTTGTGGTTAATTGCGGCGGTGTTATTACTGAAATTTGTTTTACGCGTATTGCACAGTAAATAAAGGAAAAAAGGATTGAGTATGGCTACGTGGTTGCGCAATCATTTGTCGCGAGGCGTTTTTCGATTGCTGTTAAGCCCGGCACTTGTTTTGTTGTTGAGCTATCATTTGTTGTTTTCCGTGTATCTTCATTTGGTCAAGTGTTATCGAAGAACGGAAATGTTCCGGGGTTGTGAATCATGAAAATACTCATGGTTCATCCGCATGATATTTATTCGCCCCTTGAGCCGTGGACGATCCGCGTGGTTCGGTTGGCGTGTCAGCTGGCCGCCAACGGGCATCAGGTGACGCTGGCGCATTTTCCGTATTCAGCCGGGGAAGTTCGTTCGCTTCCTGGAGTGTTTGTGGTGGGGATGGAACGAAAAATGTCGGCAGGGGCCTTTTGCCGCAATGGTTGGCGTTTGTATCAATTGGCCAGGGGCGTGGATGTGGTTCATTTTCAAAAAAGCCAGTTTTACGCCGCACTGCCTGCTGTTGTGGCGGCATACCTGGCCGGAAGGCATCTTCATTATGACTGGGATGATTGGGAGGAAAAGATATTTTATAAGGCGATTGAAAGATCCAGCTTGTCGACATGTTTAACAGGGGCTTCATTTTTCTTTATGGAAAGGATGCTGCCGATTTTGGCAGATAGCACCTCTGTTGCCAGTGAGGCACTGAGGCAATTGGTTGTGGCACGAGGTGCTGACCAATCCAGGGTTGTTTGGATTCCGGTTGGCGCTGATTTGCAGCAGTTTAATCCGGGACAAGATGGTTTGCCGTTGAGGAAAAGGTATGATTTAACAACGGAAATCCTTGTATTTTATCATGGTCAATTGCATTCTTGTCAGTATGGGGGGCTTTTTCTGGAGGCCATCAAGTGTGTGTGTGCGGGGGATCAGGGCCGGAGGATGAAATTCATGATTGTTGGCAGCGGGTCAGATCTCAACCGTTTGCGGGCCTTGGCCCAGGATCTTGGTGTGGCGGAGCGTGTGATCTTTACTGGATTTGTACCGCACCATGAGGTGGCGGATTATATTGCGGCTGCGGATATTTGTGTGGCACCTTTTGAGGATAATGAGGTGACGCGCTGCAAGAGTCCGTTGAAAATTGTTGAGTATTTGGCGTCGGGAAAGCCTGTTGTGGCCAGTGATGTCGGGGAAATTTCGCGCATGCTGGATGGTGCGGGTATTCTTGTCAAACCCGGCTGTCCTCAAGCGCTGGCTCAAGGGATGTTAAAGCTGGCTCAGGATAAACAGCTGCGTTGTGCCTTATCCGTTCAAGCGCGATTGAGAGCTGCAAAGTTCAACTGGAAGGCGCTGGCTGAGAAATTGGAAATGGCATATGTGGCCTGATGTGTTGTTTTTATGATGACGTCCCGGAATCTGTCAGCAGAAAGGTTTTAAAGTGAAGGATCGCTGGAGGAAGGGCGTAGACGTCTATTGTGTTTGGTTCATGTTTGGATTTCTTGTGTTGGCGCATTTGATCCTGGCCAAGGCCTGGATTGGCCAGCATTTGATCCTGCGGTATAATAATTCACATGGTTATGTCACAGCGATCGCGGCCGTGTTTCGTAACATGGTGGATTCTCATGCAGGCTTTCTTCATGGTGTTGTGACATGTCAGTTTGCGCAAGATGTGGGTGAATATTGGCCATCATTGGTTCACCGGACCTATCTTTTGGGCCTTCTTTGCCTGTCCTACAAGTGGATGTTCCTGATCAATTTCGTCTATTTAATTGTCATCATGCTGGGGATATATTTCACCGTTCGGTTTTTAATTGGTGATCGTTTTTACAGCCTGCTGGCCGCGGCTCTTTTTTCTTGTTACGGTGTCATCGGAATGCAATTGATTTCGTGTGAACTGCAATTGGCTGGTATGGCGAGTATTGTGTGGGGATTTTATTGGTACATTAGGTCAGCCTTCTTCACGCGTCTTTGGCCGGTCGTTTTCTTCACCGTGTGTGTGATCCTGGCATTTTATTGCGAGAGGGTGACGATGGGGCTCTATCTGGGTGCTTTATTTTTTGTGCCGCAGAATTTCAAGAACAGGAGATCCGTTCTTGTGATGGCCCTGGCAGGGTTGGTTGTCCTGGCGAGTATTTGGCCGTTTTATTATCATTGGTTCATGATGCGGGATTGGTCTTCCGGGTTGGTGGAATTTTTTGATATAGCGGGCGATCAGTTGGGTGTCGTGGCCTCGTATAAGATGATTTTGAATAATCCTACGTTTGTAGGGATGCACATCCTGTACTATTTCCTTTGTTTACCGGAGATGTTGCTGGGTCGCGGGTTTACATTCTTACTGCTTGTGGGTTTCTGGTTTTTAAGAGGCTGGAAAGATGGCTGGCGATCAGTTTTGCTTTTTGCTCTCTTTGTTCCTTTGGCTGGTTTTATTTTAATTGCCAAGAAGCATTACCTGTTTATTATTCCTCTTTGTGTATATTTCTCCATGATAACGGCGATAGGCATCTTTTCGATATCACGACAGTCTGTTCGAAATCTTCTCGTTGGTCTTGCGCTGGTATTGTGTGCCGTGTACAGTTTTAACACCTATTCATCGGGGCGTCCTTTGGAAAAAGTTTTGTTCAGTGGTAGTTTTCCGTTTATAAAGACCCTGGGTGTTCCCAAGCTTTTTTCCTGGGACTGTTTCGGAGTGGCTGATTATAAAAGGGTGAGGGAAATGGCCGAAAGCATCAGACCGTTTCTTTATCCATTGTCAGGTTCTCGAAAAGTTCTCATGGTTGATTTGAAAGAATATGTGCAACAGCATACGCTGGTGTATTTATTGCAGTTGACCTTGGAAAAGATAGCGGTTGTTAATGTGCGCTTCAGTGATCATGTGGATCCTGGTCAATGGCTGCAGGATGCGGACGGATATCTTTTATCCGATAAAATGAAATATTCGGATGCATTGGCTGCCAAGGATATCGGTGGCTGCGCCTATCGTGGGGTTGAGCCCGTATTTAATCTTTCGGGAAGTGAAGTCGTTTTATATAAGGTCAGGCGATAATGGAAGACATGATGCGTAGATGGGTGTTGACATGAAGATTGCCTTGATCCATTGTCCTTTCGAGCACAGGGACTTTTCTGAGAATCTGCGGATCGTTGATGAGGAGTTTTGTCATGCGCCTCCGATTATCCTGGCTTATGTGGCGGCGATTCTGGAGGGGGCCGGGCATGAGGTCATTATCGTTGAGGCCAACATTCTCAAGCTTACCAAGGAAAAGGTTCTGGATGTGCTCCGGCATTTTTCTCCGGATTTGATCGGTTTCAGGGCAGATACATATTGGTTCCATCGCGTTGTTGAATGGGCTTCGTTTTTTAAGGCGAGGATGGATGTTAAGGTCATTGTTGGCGGGATCAATGTTACGCTTTATCCCAAGGAATCTTTATCTTATGATTGTTTTGATTATGGAATCTCGGGTGAGGCCAATGAGTCCCTGCCACAACTTTTGCAATGCTTGAAAAAGGGGGGTGACCCCGGTTCGATCAGCGGGTTGGTATATAGGTCGGGTCAAGGGGTGGTTGTAAATCCTTGTTCAGAGAAAAAGATACCTTTTGATGATTATCCTTTTCCGGCAAGGCATTTGTTGCCGAATCATCTTTATAGCTCGTTCACGTCGCAGCGGAAGAATTATACGGTTATGCTCACCAGCACCGGGTGTCCTTTCGGGTGTTCTTTTTGTGCTATTAGCCGCCAGTTTTTCAGACATCGATCTGTCCGCAGTGTTATTAAGGAGGTTGAGTGCTGTTGCAGGGAATATCAGGTGCGGGAAATTGATTTTTTTGCACCGTCATTTTTTGTTCACAGGGAGTTTGTGCTTGAGTTTTGTCGTGAAATGATCAAGGAAGATTTTGGGGTTGAATGGTCGTGCCGCAGCCGGGTGGATCAGGTGGATCAGGAGGTTTTGAGGCTGGCGCACGCTGCCGGTTGCCGCAAGATTTATTATGGCATTGAGTCGGTGTCCCCGGATGTTTTGCAGAATATTGCCAAAGATATTAATGTGGCGCAGATCAGGGAGGCTATTCGTTGGACACATGAGGCCGGTATAAGTACGTTAGGGTTTTTCATGTTGGGTAATCCCGGGGATACCAGGGAAAGCATTTTGGCATCCATTGATTTTGCTAAAGAGCTGCAGCTTGATTATGTTCAGGTTTGCCGGACTGTTGCCAAGCCGGATACGGTGTTAAATGATCTTATGATTGAAAAGGGCGGCAAGGATGTCTGGAGAAACTTTCTTTTGGAGCAAGGTTCCCAGCCACACATGCCCACGCCATGGACGTCGTTGTCCCGGGAAGAGTTGGATGGATATGTGAGGCTCTTTTATCAATCTTTTTATTTTCGTCCTGCCTATATTGTGAAAAGATTGCTGAAGCTCAGGTCGCCGGAAGAGTTGTTTCGTTTTATGTGGGTGGCGGCAAGGTGGCTTGTGGTTAGGGATCTTCATAAGAAATAGTGTGCTGAAAAAAAGGAACATCGTGATCCCAAGATCTATCTGGATTTCGCTGGTTTTAGGCATCATTGTGTT
>JAZDPD010000115.1:0-9812 GCA_043798045.1 Candidatus Omnitrophota bacterium
ACCTTTGAGAATGACCGCGTCCAAACCAAAAACATTGCCTTCACAGCCTTTAACACGCCGATCCTTGTGTCCGGTGAAGTCAGCCATTTTGAATCCCCCTGGCTTAATGTTTCAGCCAAAGCCAATAACATCAACCTGAACATACTTGAAACAATCATCCCGGAGATCATCAAGGAACAGGGCCTCTCCGTCAGCGGTACTGCCTCGGCCGATATCCAGTTTGAAGGCGCACTGGCCAAGCCGCAAGATGCCAAGACCTATGCCATCATCGATCTTGCCAACACACAGCTGGAAAGCAAAAAGCTGAACCAGAACATTTCCGGATTAAGCGGGCATTTCGAATACAAAGCACCCTCACTCACCTGGCAAAACCTGTCCGTAACATACCAGGGGAAAAAATGGTCCTCAAACGGCTCTCTGCAAAATCCGGCCGCACCGCAAATCAACGCCTTCGTCAAAACAGAAGACTTGAGCGCTGATGTCAATGCGCGTAAAAAAGACGATATGATCACCATTAACACGCTCAAAGGCAGCTGGTTCGATTCAACCTTCTCCGTCAAGGGATCTGTGACACTGCCCCCGGGTAAAGACCCCATGGTGGATATCAACAGCGACGTCAAGCTGACCCTGCGCGATTTGCCGAAAATACTGCCGCCGGAACAAGTCAAACAAATCAGTGCCCTTAACCTGGCCGGTATCCTCAAGATCAAAAACCATGTCCAGGGCTCCCCGCAGCAGTGGCAGGACCTTGTGACAACAACATCAATTGAAACACCGGCCTTTTACATGATGGGCTATCAGATTGCCGACATGACGATCCAGGCCAAACAACAAGACGGCCAGATCGCCCCGTTAACGCTGACCGGCACGCTTTACGGCGGGAACATTAAAACCGATGCCACCCTGGATCTTAAAACAAAAGACTATCCCTTCACGGCTAAAACAACAATTGAAAACCTCAGCCTGGAACTGCTGAAAAAAGACACCCCCTTGCGCCAACAGCAGCTCGCGGGTACGCTCCATGCCAGCGCTGACCTGAAAGGGGCTTTGCTGGAGATCAACAACATGACAGGCCAGGCCGCCTTTAACATCACCAAAGGCTGCCTCTGGCAACTGCAATCCATCTCGCAACTGTTAAGCCTGATTTCTTCAACCGTCACCAACGGGGATATCGTGATCACGGATGCCAGCGCCACGCTCAAGATCCAGGACGCGAAAGTCATGACCACAGACCTTACGCTAAAAAGCGCCACGGTGTCACTCCTGGGCGATGGCTGGATCGATTTCAATCAAAATGTGGACTTTAACATCACCCCGCGCATCGAAGCCATCCCATCCAACAATAGCGCCATCAACGCACTTAACATCATTAACCCCACCGCCGGCATTGTGAACATCCACGTTTCCGGCACGCTCTCAGCCCCCAAATTCGAGCACAATGCCTCGGCCCCCCAGATCATCAAAAAGACGCTCCAGAATACCGTCGGTTCATTGCTTAAGATCTTTGAGTAACACCCCTGATCACGGTTGCCATCAATATTGCGTTGAAATTATTTTTCAGTACGAACGAGATAATTCTCAAGGAGCTTGAGGAATTTATGCAGGGCATTCGCGCGATGACTTAAGGTGTGTTTAATGGCAAGGTCAAGCTCGCCAAATGTTCTCTGATAAGAAGGGATCAGAAAAAGAGGGTCGTACCCAAAACCATTGCTGCCGCAACGCTGGCTGGTTATAAAACCCTCACAAGTACCCTCCACCACATCAATGAGCGCGTCTTTATCCGCCAGAGCCATGGCACAACGGTAACGCGCGCTGCGCTTCTCCGGAGGCACGCCAGCCAGTTCTTTAAGCAAAAGGTCATTATTGGATTCATCGGTGGCGTTTTCACCTGAATAGCGCGCTGAGTAAATACCCGGACGTCCGCCCAAAGCATCCACCTCAAGCCCGGAATCCTCCCCCATGACCAGCACCCCCGTATCGCGTGCGATCACCACCGCTTTCTTGGCAGCATTACCGCGGAATGTTTCGGCATCCTCAATGATTTCCGGCATGCCGGCGTGATCTAATAAAGATGTCACTTTAAAACCCAAGGGCGAGAGGATATCCGCGATCTCGCGAACTTTGCCTTTATTCTTGGTAGCAATCAATAATTCTTTCATATTTTTCTATCACGCCTATTTAATAATTTTATTCTGGATAACGAACAGTTCTTTAATCCCTTTTTCCGCAAGCTTGATCATGGCATCCATGTCTTTTTTCGAGAACGCCTTGCCTTCAGCCGTGCCCTGCACTTCCACAAACTTGCCGGAAGCCAGCATGACAATATTCATATCCACTTCAGCTTTGGAGTCCTCGATATAATTAAGATCAAGGATCGCCCGGCCATCCTGCATCCCCACGCTAATGGCCGCCACCTGCTCTTTGAGCGGCGAAACTTTAATAAGCCCGGCCTTCTGAATCTTTTTCAAGGCTAACGCCAGCGCAATATAGCCGCCCGTGATAGATGCTGTACGCGTGCCGCCATCACCCTGGATCACATCACAATCGATTTTGACCGTGCGCTCACCCAGTTTGACCATATCAACAACACCGCGCAGCGAGCGTCCCACCAGGCGCTGGATCTCCTGCGTGCGCCCTGACCCGCCGCCCTTTTCACGATTGATGCGCTGGGTGCAGGAACGCGGCAACATCCCGTATTCCGCCGTAACCCAACCCTGCCCCTTGCCTTTCAAAAAAGGAGGAACGCCCTCTTCCACAGAAGCAGAACACACCACCTTGGTATCCCCGAATGAAATCAGGCATGAACCTTCCGCATGCTTTAAATAATCCTTTTGAACCGTCACTTTACGAAGCTGATCGACCTTGCGCGCGTCAACACGTGTCATTTCTTTTTCCCCTTATATTCCGCCTCAACCATGGTATAAATCCCGCCACGCGGGTTCATCTTGACTTCCACCTTCATCCAGCGGGGCTTACACGCCTTTACCATATCATCCAGCAGCTTATTGACCAGGTGCTCATGAAAAATACCAATCTCCCGGTAAAAAAGTGTATACATTTTCAGGGATTTCAACTCGAGGCAATCTTTGGCCGGACGATACCGCACCTGGATCACCGCAAAATCCGGCAACCCGGTCTTGGGGCAGATGCAGGTGAATTCAGGAATTTCCAAATGAATCGTATAATCACGATCCGCGTACTGATTTTCCCACACCTCAATTTCCGGTGTCTTAAGAACTCGGATCTTTTTCTGCAAACCTTCATAAGTGCTAATGCTTTTCATACTCCCTCACATGTACGGGCGAGGTTTCCTCGCCCTTTACCCATAAAATGACCCGGCCGGTATAATATCCCGCATCCGGGCCCCTTGGGCCAACCACTACTGTATCTTCATAAACTTATGCAACTGTGGCACCACGCGAACATCGGTCAGATAATTCAGGCAATAATTCTGATACTCCAGGCATTTTGTCATAACACCCTTGTCGATCTCGTAATGATTGGGCTGCAAGAAAACCGGCATCGACGGGTCGCCCTTGGAAATCATCTCGACCGTCTTTATCATGTCATCCATCGTTGTATTATTGGAAATAACAACCTTCATGAAAACATCCTTGCCCCAGGCCGTACGCAGGAACTTCACATGCTCATCCCACAATGGCCCCATCCCGGTCGAACTTGGAAGCTTGACATCCATGGAAATGATATCAATGTCATCAATGATTGTTTTAAGCGCATCGTGAAGCGTCCCGTTGGTCTCCAGGAACACCTTGATCTTGTGGACTCTTAAAATGGGCAGGAATTCTTTCAGGAATGTGGTCTGGATCAAAGGCTCGCCGCCGGTGAGCACCACCGAATGGATCCCCATCCATATGTCCTCAATCGCATTCCAGAGTTCTTCCGGCGTATATGACGATACACCCGGCGCATTAACCGCCCTGGCATGTGAACTGTCGCACCAGCGGCAATTCAGATTGCACCCGGCGAAACGGATGAATACCTGGGGAACGCCGATATATTTACCTTCCCCCTGGACGGAACGGAAAAACTCAACCACATGGGCTTTAATCATACAACATCCTCTATGCCTGCCTCTGAAAAACCCTGACGGCGCAACCGGCAGCTGTCACACACCCGGCAAGGCTTCCTTTGACCATTGTAACATGACCACGTCAGGTGAAAAGGCACACCGAGCCTGCATCCCAAGCGCACAATATCCGCCTTGCTCAGATCAATGAGCGGCGTCATGATGCGCACGCCTTTTTTCTCGACACCGGTCTTAAGCCCCTTATCAAGTGCCTGCTGAAAAGCTTTAAAAAATGACGGGCGGCAATCCGGATATCCGGAATAATCAACCGCATTGGCACCAATGAAAATAACACGGGCCGCGATCGCTTCGGCAAATGACGCGGCAAAACTCACAAAAATAATATTACGTGCGGGCACGTAGGTTGAAGGGATCTTTCCCTTCTTCACCCCGCCTGAAGGCACATGGATCAGCGCATCCAAAAGTGCCGACCCTTTCCAGGGCAAACTGATCCTGACAACTTCATAAGGAATGTCGGCGCTTTTGGCGATCAGGCGTGCGGCGGAAATCTCACGGCGGTGACGCTGGCCATAATCAAAAATCAACGCGTGCGCCTCATACCCCTTGGCGCGGGCATGGTACAGTGTCGTGGCGGAATCAAGCCCGCCGGAAAGGAGGACAACGGCTTTTTTCATGGCGTGTAATAGACAACGTCCGCATTGTCGGATTCCCAAACCTGGACGCGCACCATTTTAAGGGGTTTGACACACTTGGCGTATTCCATATAAATATACTGCGCAATATTCTCTGTCGTCGGATTATGCGTCTTGAAATACTTAAGGTCATTCAGGCACGCATGATCCAGGAGTGCCATCAAGGCCTTAAGGTGCGCCTTGAGCTCCACAAAGTCGGCCATGACACCAATCTTGTTCAGGGACTTTCCCTTGACCGTAACCGCCACCTTCCAGGTATGCCCGTGCAGATTACGGCACTGCCCGCTGTAATCCCTCAAAAAATGCGCCGATGAAAAATCTCCCCTGACCGTCAGTTCAAACATGGTCCACCCTCCTGACATGGGGCAGATCATGCCCCAGAAACCGTTTAGCCACCACACGAAAATGCTGCGGCTCATCCGAAACCAGAAACTCATGCCGCGGGGACCTGGCATTTTTACGCATCAAGCCCTGTTCTTCCAAAAGCTTTTTGACCCCGCGTGCCGTTTCCGTCGCCGAATCAACCAGAGAAACGCTCTTGCCCATCACTTTCTGCAAGACGGGCTTGAGCAGCGGATAATGGGTACACCCCAGAATAAGCGTATCGATCTCCTGCGCTTTTAACGGCCCAAGGTATTCGCGCGCGACACTTTCCGTCACCGCATGATCAAGCCAGCCTTCCTCAACCAAAGGCACAAATAAAGGACACGCCCTGGACACCACAAATGCTTTCGGCGACATCTTCCGGATGGTTTTCGCATACTTGCCGCTATTGACCGTCGATGGTGTGGCGATCACGCCAATGCGCTGGCTCCTGGACACCTCAACCGCCCGACGGGATCCCGGCTCGATAACACCAATGATCGGGATGCGGAACTCCTTGCGCAATACATGCAACGCCCAGCTTGTGGAAGTATTGCATGCAATGACAACCACTTTCACATTATATTTTAAGAGCACCTGCACATTATCCCGCGAAAAACGGATCACGGATTCCCTGGATTTTGTACCATACGGCACCCGCGCCGTATCGCCGAAATAAACGATCTGCTCTTCCGGCAAAAGGCGCGTGATCTCCTGGGCCACGGTCAACCCCCCGATCCCCGAGTCAAAAACACCTATGGGCCTATCGACCTGCGGCATACACATACCTCAATACACTTTTGACGATCGCTTGCGCGACCTTCTCGCGGTAAACCGGCTCTTTTAACAACCCGGCTTCACGCACATTGGATATAAACCCGACCTCAACCAAAACCGCCGGAACCAGGGTGTTGCGCAAAACAAAATAACGCGCGGTCTTGCTGCCGCGGGAACCCTGCCCCAGATCCAGATATAATCCCTTGGCCACCACCTCCGCCAGCAAAGCGGCATCCGAGACTTTAAAGGCATAAAGCATATCCGCCACGATCCCGCGTAACGGGATGATTTCATGCTGCATATTTAGCGTGCGGCAAAACTTCTTTTCATTCTTCACACGCTGCGCATCGTTTCTGTCCAGCGCATTAAGGCCTGCGGCATAATATACCTCATACCCGCGCGCCCGGGCACTTTTGGTCGCATTGGCATGAATGCTGATAAAAATATCCGTACCCGCACAACTGGCCAAATCCGTACGCTGTGCCAAAGAAATGAATTCATCGCTATCCCTTGTCAAGACCACTTCGATTCCTTCATGTCTGAAATTCCTGGCCACACGCGTGGCAATATCCAGATCAACATCTTTTTCCCTGATCTTCCCGTAACCAATGGCACCCGGATCCTTGCCGCCATGCCCCGCATCCACAACGATCCTGCCCAAACGGCTACCGGCATAAGAAAGCCCGGAGCGGGTACCCGTCGCCTGCGGTGCAAAAACAAGCCTTTCAAAATCCGGCGGGACAATAACCATCCCCTGCCGACGCTTGAGAGGAGCACTGATGACCAGCTTGACATTACCAACAACCACTGTACTGCTGCCAACCATAGCCTGCACTTTCTGCCCCTGATAATCCATCGTCACAATCTGCGAAACTCCGTCCCAGCCGCAATCAACGCTATATTTCTGGCACAGCCCCTCCAACGTGAGCAACGCACCCGCGCCCTGAGGCACGCGCGGCACGGTCGCGCACCCTGCAGCCCACAACAACAGGCATACCGAAAAATATCCGAACTTCCTGCTCATTCGACTCCTGTCAAAAGCCCGTCAGCCATAGGCACCAGGGCATCATCCGCAAGGATTTGTGATAAGGAAACACGGCGCGGCGTCAGAAAAACAACAAACTCTTCCTTGCGCACCAGCCCATCCATCCTGAAAGCAAAACCCACCAAAGGCAGATCCCCCAAAAGAGGAATCTTGTGCCCGGCCGCAATTCTTTCCGAGACAATCATGCCCCCCATGACCGCCGTATATCCTTCATGGGCCCCAATCACATGCCCAGGCATCGATGCGGCGGGCTTGCCCGGCAACCCGTTGCCATCTTCCGGCAATAGCGTCATCATCACATCGCCCGCACCATCAACGACGGTCTTGACCGAGAAGGCCATGGCCGCACCGCCCGCCGGAAGATCCTGGGCACCCCCCTGGTCATCCCCGGCAATAACCGACATGTCAACCGACGGATCATCCAGGCGCACCACCATCCTGACCTGATCCGTCCCTGTCACCCGGATGATGGAAAGCGGATATTCCTGCACATACCCTACAGTATCCAGCGCCTCAATGAGCGTTGAAAAGTCATCCTTGCGGATCATCCCCAGGCTAAGCGCCCGGCCATTATCCGTCCCGACCAAGAAATCATATTTCTTCATCAACCGCATGCGCTGGTAATCATCCAGAATGCCTGTCCAGTCAACCCCGTTACGGTGCTCATCATTGAGCACAACATGGACCAGCTTGGCTTCCAGCATCACCACCCGCCCGCGCGCATCCATACCGTCAATGGCTTTGCGCACTTTTTCGATCCTCGCCGGCGTATCCGTAACTGTCAGGGAATTATCCTGCTGATTAGCCTCCAGCGAACCAATGCTTTGCGTTAAAAGCCGCCGCACCTCCGGCACAAGGCTGTCCACGCGCACATTCTTGAGCGTAATCGTCCGGGTGGCCACCAAGACATCCACTTCGGATAACAGACGCTCCATCGCCTGAACCTTGGCTGCGCCATCCATCAAGAGAACCGTTCTGGCCTCAGGATTTACAACCACCTTACCCTGGCTGCTTTTAACCTCATCCAGCATTTTCTGCGCATCCGAAGGAGCTACAAAATTCAATTTAATGATCCTGGATACGACGTCCTGCCCGAACACGTACCCATATTTAGCCTTGAAAGCCTCTGCCGTCATGACACGGATGATCCCGTCATCCTCACTGAACGCAAGCCCGCTGGACTCAAGCACAATGCGCAACGCCTCACGCGCATCAACACGCCTAAGAAAAACAGTGACACGCCCCGTGATGCCCTGGTCGAGGATAATGTTAAGCCCGCTTTTCTGGGCAATAAGCCCGATGGCTTCGGGCATCTCAACATCTTTCAGCGACAGCTCCTGGATAAGGGGCCCGCCCTTGGCCACGGCTACCGGTCCGATACCCTGAGGATCATAAAGCGATTGCTCAGCCTGGCATGGTGCAATAAATAATAAAAAAAGAAAAATAATCAATTGAAATAAATGCATGGTGGTTATTCTCTTGAAATTTGGACAAACTGTCAACCTAAACCGGGATTGTTCATGACGTCCTTAAAAACTGGCGATCCAGGAAACTTGTCCTTAATTCTACAAAAACCGGCCGCCCATGCGGACAGGTGAACGGATCCGCACAGGCCATTAATGTCTTTAACTGATGCACCGCTTCCATCCCCTGCATCGGATCCCCCGCCATCACAGACGCGCGACACGCCCGGCGCGCCAGCGTGTCATGATCCACGCAAGCTACCTGTTCATCCGCCAATAAAGCGCGCAGCGCCTGCTCGGGCGCGGCCAGCACAACAGGCGCCGCATGGATCGCCACGGCCTGCCCATCTACAAGCGTTGCCTCAAAACCAAAAACCTGCAGTTTATCCACCGCCTCATCAAACGCCAACCGTTCCTGCGGGGTCAATTTGATGATCAAGGGCGTCAATAACCTCTGAATGTCCACAGCACCGGAACTCACCTGAGCACGAAATCTCTCAAAAAGAATCCGCTCCTGCGCCGCATGCTGATCAATCACAAAAAGCGATTCTCCGGCTTCAAACAAATGATACTTGCATGCAAATGTACCCAGGAACCTGCTGGCCCATAAGCGCTCCTTTAGAACCCCCTGCTTGTCTTGGGCCGCCTGCGCCACAAACTGACTGAATACCAGCTCCGATTCCCGTCCAGCCGCCTGCGGCAGAACGGAACGCTGTCCGGGGGCAAAAATAATCCTGTCTGCAGGGAGGCCTTCCTCCAAAGGCACTGGATCCGGCAGGGTAAAAACCGGCGAATTCCCTTTCATCTCCCTGGCCCCGCCCTGTGACATGAGCAACTGTTCCGCCTGCCCGCGCAAAAACCCGCCAAGGCGCGCTTCCTGACGGATGCGCACTTCACGTTTGGCCGGATGCACATTCACATCCACATCTTCCGGGGGCACATCCAGGAAAACAGCAAAAGCCGGATGCACACCCTGGGGCATGATCAGCCGATACATGTCATTGACATGAAACAAAATATTGCGGCTGAACACCGGACGCCCGTTCACAAAAAGAAATTGCAAATCCCGCCTCGGACGCTGAATATTGATATCCCCCAGGATAAGCCGTACATGAACATCTTCCTGCGAAAAACCGGCTTCTCCAATTATGATAAACCGTGCATCGAGATTCAGCGCCCCGGCAAAACGATCTGCGGCAGAAGCAGCGGACAAATCCAGCAAAACACGGCCATGATGTGTCAAAAGGAATGCTCGCTGCGGGTACAGCAAGGCATACGGCAAGAAAACATTCAGCACCTGCTCGGTTTCAGCCGCGGGGCTCTTTAAAAATTTCTTTCGTGCCGGAGTATTAAAAAAAAGTTCATTAACCCGGATCTCCGTACCCTGTCCGGCCATGGCCGCCGGCAGCAGGTTTGACTTGTGA
>JAZDPD010000161.1:0-7807 GCA_043798045.1 Candidatus Omnitrophota bacterium
CGCTTGCTCGGACGATCAAGCGGTCTTTTTTGATATGGATGAACGGAAGCAATATTTGATATCGGATGAGTCCGGCGGTAAGAAGGTAAAGCTTGGCGTGCGTAATTCATTTTTACGTGAAGAGATACTGCCTTTTTTGTCAAAAAGAAGTTTTGCTTTTGAGAACGTGTAATGCTGGAGGAAAAAATGGAGCAAGATATGGGTGGCGGTGCAGTCGGGTATCCGCAGGAGGTGATTGATCTTGTTAATGATCCAAAATATTTTGGCAGGATGAACGAGTGTACGAGTTCTTCTTATCTAAAAGGTCCTTGCGGAGACGCAATGGAGTTTTATCTTGTGTTGGCAGAAGACAGGATTGTTGAAATCAAGTATTACACCGATGGTTGTTCTGCCACCAGAGCGTGTGCAGCGATGGCAGCAAAGTTGGCGGATGGCAAGACAGTAGAAGAAGCCTTATTGATTTCTGCAGGAGAGGTTGTTGCGAGGCTGAAAGGACTTCCTCAAGATCATCTTCATTGTGCGATATTATCGGTAAGCACTTTGTATCGTGCTTTGGCGGACTATTTGCTCAGGTATTAAAAAGATGAATCCGTTAGAAATAAAGAAATATCCAGATGATGTTTTAAGAAGGGAATGCTCTTTGGTTGATCGGATCACTGAGAAAGAACGAATACTTTTTGAAAGAATGGTTTTAACGATGCGCTATTTTTCAGGGATCGGCTTGGCGGCTCCTCAAATTGGGATTTCCAGAAAGTTAATTGTCGTTGATATAGATGAAGGGGTCATTAAACTAGCCAATCCTGTAGTTTTGAAGACTAAGGGATTGAGTTGGATGGATGAGAAGTGCTTAAGTGTTCCTGATATTGTTGTTAATGTTGAGAGGTCAGAAGAAATTATTGTAAGCGGGTTGAATGAAAAAGGTCATGCAGTTGAGCTTAGGGCAAAAGGTCTTTTGGCCAGAGTTCTTCAGCATGAAATCGATCATTTAAATGGGACTTTGATTATAGATTATTTAACTTTTCAAGGAAAAGTGCGAAGGGGAAAGGGGGGCGCAAGATGAAGGGTTTTTTAAGAATCCTTGCTTTTGTTTGTCAGATATGCCCGTTTTGCATTGTTGCGAGGAGGTATCCCAAATCTCGCTTTAGTTTGATGATGGGAAAATTGGAAAAGGCGTGCCCTTTTTGCCGGGCTTACAGGGAATTGAAGTCTGAATCTTTAAGAAAGGATCATTATGGGGTGTCAGAACGAAAATCAGGTTGATGAGCAGGAAAGAAAAGTTCAAGAGAGAATGGCATCGGTCAAGCAGGTGATCGTTGTAATGAGTGGCAAGGGGGGCGTTGGGAAAACATCCGTCGCGGTTAATCTTGCATACGCCTTGGCTGCTTCCGGCAAGAGCGTGGGGCTTCTTGATACAGATATTCACGGCCCCAATGTGGCCAAGATGCTTGGCATTGAAGATCAGACCATGGAGCAATTCGGAACAGATATGATTCCGGTTTTGGCTGCTTCTGATTTAAAAGTAGTGAGTCTGGCCCTTTTGGGTAAGGCGACTGATACGCCGTTTATTTGGCGCGGCCCGATGAAAGCGGCAGTGATCCGTCAGTTTTTAGGGGATGTGGATTGGGGTGTGTTGGATTATCTTGTTATAGATTCTCCTCCGGGAACTGGCGATGAGCCTTTGAGCGTTTGTCAGCTTTTGCCGAAGATCAGCAGGGCTGTCATTGTGACGACACCGCAGGATGTGGCGGTCTTGGATGCGCGTAAAAGCATCATGTTCGCCCGCGAGCTGAATATTCCAGTCGTAGGAATCATTGAGAATATGAGCGGGCTTATATGTCCGCATTGTCGTACCCGGATTGATCTTTTTAAACAGGGCGGTGGTGAAAAAGCTGCCAAGGATCTGGGTGAGGCATTTTTGGGGAATATCCCTCTTGATCCTGAACTGGTCGCTCTGGGGGATAGCGGCAAGCCGTTTATGTCATTGAAGAAAGAGTCTGAGGCTGTTTTGGCATTTGGAAAGATCGTGCAGAAGATCGAGGATCTTTGTAAATGAGAACATATCTGGATTGTATCCCGTGTTTCTTGAGACTGACACTTGAACAAGGGCGGTTGTTGACCGGAGATGAGATTGTTCATCGGGAATTGATGAATGAAGCCGTGAAACTGGTCCCTGGCTTTTCTCTTGGCTTGACGCCTCCTCGGATGGTGAAAGAGATGCAGGAGGTTATAAAGCGAAGGTTTCCCAATTGTGATCCTTATAAGATGGTTAAGGATCAAAGCAACCGTCGGGCTATGGAACTTTACCCGATACTTAAGGAGAAAGTGGCTCAATCCGAGGATGGGCTGCTGACAGCGGTTGAACTTGCTATTGCAGGGAATGTTATTGATTATGCGGCGAAGAATAATCTCAATATTGAACATGAAATCCAGACCATTTTGGCTGGAAGTTTTACGGCAGAACAGAAGAGTGTGTTTGAGTATGATCTGTTCAGGAAAGAGTTGGCCGATGCCAAAACGATCCTTTACTTGGTCGACAACGCCGGGGAAATTGTTTTTGACCGTGTCTTAATTGAGGAGATCAGTACGGGGCGAAAAGTGATCGTTGCCGTTCGTAATAAGCCTATTTTGAATGATGCGATAATGGAGGACGCTATTTTTTGCGGTCTAGACAAGATTTCTCAGGTTATTTCAAGCGGGGTTGATTCGCCGGGCACAGTCCTCGAGTATTGTTCGGAAGAGTTCCTGAAGATCTTTAAGGAAGCGGACATGGTGATCAGCAAGGGGCAGGGGAATTATGAGGCTTTGACGGAAGCCCCGAGGAAGATCTTTTTTATGTTTAAAGTCAAATGCCCTGTCATTGCACGTCATGCTGGAGCTCAATTGGGAAACATTGTTTTAAAGAAAATTTGAGAGGGTAGGTTATGAAGATCCGATTGATCGCGGACGGTTCGACAAAATGGCAGCGCATGATCAAGCGCTGGGGGACTTCTTTTCTGGTCGGAGATGATGTTCTTTTTGATACATTCGGAGATGCCAGGGTCTTTCAGCATAATGTTAGGAAATACAAGATCGATCTGTCGAAGGTGCGGCATGTGGTGATCTCTCACGATGATTGGGATCATATTGCCGGGCTGTGGGATGTGCTGGATAAATATAAGGATCTTAAGGTTTACGTTGTGCCTCATTTTCAGGCTGATCACAAAGACAGGATTCGTTCGTTTGGCGTAACGCTTATTGAGACACCTGATCCTGTGATGATCAGGGACGGAGTATATACGAGCGGGGAATTAGAGGGTGGTACGGCACGCGGCATTTTGTATGAACAGGCATTGGTTATCAAAGACGGGAAACGTCTTGGCGTTATTACGGGCTGCGCTCATCCGAGATTGCCGGATATCTTGCAGGCTGTTAAAGATCATTTTCATCAGAAAATAAATATTGTTATCGGCGGATTTCATCTTAAGGATATGGAGTATGGCTGTATTAAGGAAGTTGTTGAAGGTTTGTTAAAGTTTGGGGTTTCTCATGTGGTTCCGCTTCATTGCACCGGTCCTGTGGCAGTGAAAGAGTTTAAGCGTTTCTTTGTGCATAATTATTCCCGTCTGCGTGAAGGTGATTCGACGGAGGTTTAAATGATTAGAAAGATTTTCTTTGTTTTTCTTGTTTCATTTGCGTTGTTGTGGGGAGCCGGGCTTTCGCGGGCCGAAGAGCCATCCCGCAAGGTGGTCGTGCATTTCTTTTGGGGGCAAGGCTGTCCTCATTGTGAGCATGAAAAGCCGTTTCTGGAGAGCTTGAAGACAAAATATCCAGGTCTTGTCGTTAAGGATTATGAAGTCTGGCACGATGTAGGGAATAAGGAGATTTATCAGAAGATGTCGGCAGCATATGGATTGACCAGCGGGAGCGTTCCCGCGACATTTATCGATATCAAATCGTGGATAGGATATAACGACGAGAAGGCCAAGGAGATCGAAGAGACTGTCGGGCAGTGTAGGCAATTTGCCTGCCTTGACCCGGCTGATTTGATGAGTCGGGCGCAATCTGTTGGCGAAACAGCGGAGCCTCTGATGACGCTGGCGACGAGCCCAGCCGCTCCGAAAAAAACAGAACTGCCTCGCAAGCCGCAACAGGAAGAATCAACCAAGGAGACGTTACCGCTTCTTGGGGTTGTGGATACAGCTAGAATCTCATTGCCGATTTTGACGGTAGTTCTGGCTGGACTTGACGGTTTCAATCCGTGCGCGTTCTTTGTGTTGCTTATGCTGTTGAGTCTTATGGTTCACGCCCAGTCTCGTATGAGGATGCTGATTGTAGGCGGCGTGTTCGTTTTCTTTTCTGGTTTTGTTTATTTCTTGTTCATGGCCGCGTGGCTGAACCTTTTTATGGTCACAGGGCGCGTGAGCGTGATCACAACCATCGCTGGTCTCATCGCGCTTGCGGTGGCAGGCATTAACATCAAGGATTATTTCTTTTTCAAGCAGGGCCTTTCGCTCACGATTTCGGAAAAAGCTCAGGCGTCCTTGTTGGCCAAAATGCGCGAATTGATCAGAACCGGGTCAATGGGGGCGCTGGTTGCCGGAACGGTGGCGCTGGCTGTCATGGCTAACCTGTATGAACTTTTGTGTACCGCTGGGTTCCCGATGGTTTTTACCAGGGCCTTAACTTTGCAGAAACTGCCAACGGCGCAATATTATCTTTATCTTGTCCTGTATAACATTATTTATGTCATTCCTCTTTTAGTAATCGTTCTGGTCTTTGCCGCGACGCTTGGTTCGCGCAAGTTGACGGAAGAGGAAGGAAGAATTCTGAAACTTATTTCCGGGCTCATGATGCTCGGGCTTGGTGCTGTGCTTGTTATTCGCCCTCAATTGCTGAACAATATTTTTGTATCCATGGGATTGGTTTTGGGTGTTGTCGCTACTGGGGGCGGGATCGTCTGGTTGAGTCGAAAGGCTATGCGTCCAGAAAAAGGCGACCATGCAGGATAGTTTCTATTCATATATAAACGAAGTTGTCTCGAATAACGGGAGTTTGTCGAAACAGGATTGTTTGCGGGTTGTTGATGTTAACGATTTGGACACGATGGAGCTGGTGGGTGCGGCATATCGTCACAGGAAGTTGCATTTTGGCAAGCGGTTGAGCGTTCACATGATCAATAATGCGCATAACGGCGGATGTTCGGAAGATTGCCGGTATTGCGTTCAGTCGAAGTTGTCAACTGCCAAGATGGACAATTGCGGGCCCAAGGCGGAAGAAGTGGTTGTACGGGAAGCGTTGGCGGCTTATGAGGCAGGGGCTGCGTGCTATGGGATTGTATTCTCAGGCCGTGATCTTTTGAATAATAGACTTCAAAAGATTGTTGGCATCGTGCGCAGGATCAAAGAGCAGGTGCCTGTGAAGGTGTGCGTTTCGGTGGGATTTGTGAATCGAATTCAGGCAGATATTTTAAAGTCCGCTGGTGTTGATCGTTTGCATCACAACTTAAACACAGCAGAAAGTTTTTATCCTCAAATATGCACAACACATACTTACACAGACAGGCTTGAAACGATCAGGACTGCAAAGTCAGCTGGGTTGCCGGTGTGTTGTGGTTTGATCGTTGGTATGGGAGAGTCGCCGGAAGATATTGTTTTAACGGCCATGCGTTTGAAGGATTTGGATGTTTCCTGTGTGCCGGTCAATTTCTATATTCCGATTGAAGGCGCAGTGATGGGGAATAAACCAAAATTGATGACAGAGTATTGTCTTCGGGTTTTGTGTCTGTTCCGGCTGATCAATCCGCACGCTGAGCTTTGTTTGGCGGCAGGAAGAGAATTATATCTGAGCTCAGTTCAGGCGCTTTTTTTTCAGATTGTTGACGGTATTTTTATGAACGGATATCTCAATGTTCAGGGCAATGTTGGCGATGATGTTTTGACGGTGGCTCATGATCTGGGGTTTGTTACGATGGGATATGGGAGGGCAATATGAGTATTGTTGACTTCGAAGAAGTTCATAAGCGTCGTCTGCTGCGCCGCGCTTCTTATAAAAAGTTTGGCTGTGACTTTGAAGGGGAGCGTTGGTTTATTATTGAGAAGGCTTTGCCGTTGGAAGGGCGAATTCTCGAGGTTGGTTCAGGGTGGGGATTTTTTACAACAGGTCTTGTTGAGCGTGGATATTGCGTGACAGGGGTAGATGTAAATGCTGATGATATTGCGTTTGCTAAATGGAATATGGAACGAATGGGATTAATGGCAAAGGTTGATTTATATGCGGCTAGTGGAGAGAAGCTGCCGTTTCCGGACCGTTCGTTTAATGCGGTTTTTTCTGTGAATGTTCTTCATCATCTGGAGTCGCCATTAAAAGTTGTGGATGAGATGATTCGGGTGCTTGCAGTAGAGGGGAAAATGATTGTCAGCGATTTTTCGGAAGAAGGTTTTTCTGTGGCGGGTAAAGTGCATTCCGATCAGGGGGAAGTACATCAGAGGCTTGGCGTCTCGATATTTGAAATGAAAAAGTATCTCGTCGATAAGGGTCTTGGTGTTCAGCATGAGCGAACAAGATGTCAGGAGACGCTGATCGCCTATAAAGGAATGGAATGAAGAGAATTTCCTTGGTGCAAATTTCGGCGGATCAGAAATGCAAGATCGTGGAGATATTGGGGGGCTCCAATCTCCAGAGCAGGTTGGCCAATATGGGTGTTTATAAAGACAAAGAAGTTATGAAGCTCAGTCATATCGGATTGAGAGGCCCCGTGGTGATCAGGACAGGCAGAAGTATTCTGGCGTTGGGCCATAACGCAGCAGCAAAAGTCATAGTCGAGCCGCAATGATAAAAAAGATCTATTTGATGGGGAACCCTAATGTCGGCAAGAGCGCGATCTTTTCCCGCCTGACCGGAGTTCATGTGGTTTCTTCGAATTATCCCGGCACAACGGTAGAACTTACCAAAGGGTATTTGAGCCTTGGCAATGAAGAGATTGAGGTCGTCGACTTGCCGGGAACATATTCGTTGGATACGACTTCCAGCGCGGAAGAAGTGGCTGTGTCTTTGCTGAAAGAGTATCCCAAGGAAGAAATTGCCGTCATCAATATCCTTGATTCGACCAATCTTGAGCGAAATTTGCTTCTCACTTTGCAATTGATCGAAGAGGGCTTCCCGACAGTTGTTTGTTTGAACATGGCTGATGACGCTGTTCATCGCGGTGTTCATATTGATATCAAGAAGTTGGAAGAGTTTCTATGTGTCCCGGTTGTATCGACCTGTGCGGTTACGGGTGAGGGAATAAAGTCTTTGATTGGAAGGATCAAAGAAGCTGTCGGCGTTTCGAAAAGCAAAAGTTCTCACGAAGGATGCTGGCAGGAAATTGGCCGGATTATTGAACAGGTCCAGCGTTTGGAGCATCGTCACCATAGTTTTCGGGAGATCGTGGAGGACGCATCTGTGCAGCCGATAACCGGGCTCCTGATAGCCGCCGTGGTTATGTACGCTTCCTTTGGAATTGTCCGTTTTATTGGCGAGACGATCATAAGCCGGATAACCGATCCGATCTTTATCAATTTATATCAACCATTACTGGAGAAGCTGACCTTCAATTGGCAGCCGGGAAGTTTCTGGTTTCATCTTTGTATCGGCGACTTGGTTGACGGAAAAGTTGACTTTAAACAATCGCTCGGTGTTTTAACCACGGCTCCTTACATTGAATTTGGGATGGTTTTGCCGTATGTTATCTCGTTTTATTTCATTTTGAGCCTCCTCGAAGATATTGGATATTTACCCCGCCTTGCCATCCTGCTGGACAATCTTTTGCACCGGTTGGGATTGCACG
>JAZDPD010000202.1:0-3036 GCA_043798045.1 Candidatus Omnitrophota bacterium
GCTCATGGGAGCGCGGCACGAATGAGAATCAAAACCGGATGATCCGGCGATTCATTCCGAAGGGCACTGATATAGCAGATGTCAGTGAGGAGCGGGTTAAATGGATTCAGGACTGGATGAACAATTATCCCAGGAAGATTCAGGGTTACAAGACGGCGAATGAAATGGCAAAGGAATGCTTGCAGGGTAACAATTGATCTTAAAGCTCAAATTTGTCGCACTATGAGTTACAATTCGCGGTTCGCTGCAGGGTGAATGAATTTTATTAGACCTTTTTAGCCTCTTGTGCTACCATAACCCACTTCATAAGGGAATAATTGCAGGGTTTTTGGATCGTCCCGGATGTTGTGGACGGGTTAATATTGAAAACAGGCACGTTAAATGACGTGTGAAGGGCGGGTGAATAATTCATGGTTGAAGTAAAAATCAGCGATAAGAACGGTTTTGAAAAGGCGTTACGCCAGTTCAAGAAGCAGTGCCAGCGCGATGGTTTTCTCGTCGAGCTTAAGGAGCGCCGTTTTTATGCCAAGCCTTCCGAGCGCAAGCGCAAGAAGGGTAAGCGGTAATTGGCCGCACATTCCCATAAGCGCCGTTTGCGTGAAATACGCAACGGCGTTTATCTTTTTATGCAAGCATCAACAGGCATCATTCAGGTTTAGGAGCCAATATGATCAAGGTTAAACGGGCGCTTGTCAGCGTATCAGATAAAACGGGCATCCTCGAATTTTCCAAAGGACTTCACGCCCTGGGTGTTGAAATCCTTTCTACCGGCGGGACAGCTAAAATGCTGCGCGAGGCAGGCGTTCTGGTGCAGGATGTGTCGGATTATACCGGATTTCCGGAAATGCTCGACGGCCGTGTCAAGACACTGCATCCGAAGATTCACGGCGGACTTTTGGCGGTGCGTGATAACCCTGATCATATGAAGCAGCTGGCGGAGCATCATATCGGGTTGATTGATATGGTGGTAGTGAATTTGTATCCTTTTGAAAAGGTGACGGCCAAGAAACATGTGTCGCTGGAAGAAGCGATTGAGAACATTGATATTGGCGGACCGTCCATGCTGCGTTCGGCGGCCAAGAATTACAAGAGCGTGGCGGTGGTTAGCGATCCGGTAAGGTATAAAGATATCCTTAAGGAAATGCAGGCCAATAGCGGTATGCTGGCCCAAAGCATCCTGATCAGTCTGGCAACGGAAGTATTTGAACGTACAGCTGCCTATGACCGGATGATCGCGGCTTTCCTGAACAAGCGTTTTTCATCCCAGGTTTTTACGGCGTTACCTCAAGAGATTTCCTTGCAGTTTACCAAGGTGCAGGATCTGCGTTATGGTGAGAATCCGCACCAGGCCGGAGCATTTTACCGTGAGGGTGATGCATCAGCCTTGCCAACCACCCTGGCCAGGATGCAACAGCTGCATGGCAAAGAACTTTCTTTCAATAACATACTGGATCTTTTTGCCGCGGTAGATATTGCTTATGGTTTTGAAACACCGGCAGCGGTTGTTATCAAACATAATAATCCGGCGGGTGTGGCGACTGATAAGGATTTGGTAAAGGCTTATAAAAGTGCGCATGCCTGCGATCCGCTTTCTGCATTCGGGGGCATTATCGGGCTTAATGAAAGCGTTGATCCTAAAACGGCCAAGGCGATAGCCGACAGCGGTTTTATGGAATGTGTGATTGCGCCTGGTTTTTCCAAAGAGGCGATGGATATCCTGACACTGAAGAAGAATCTTCGCCTGATGGTTTTATCGCGCGGGGATTTCAGGAAAGACGCGTATGATTTCAAGAAAGTTCCCGGCGGGCTTCTGGTGCAGGATACGGATACGCGTGAACTTAAGATTGAAGACCTGAAGGTTGTTTCAAAGAAAAAGCCGACCAAGGCGCAGTTTGAATCCATGCTTTTTGCCTGGAAGATTGTCAAGTCTGTCAAATCCAACGCGATTGTTTTGACCCAGGGGACTAAAACCATCGGGATCGGTGTGGGGCAAACCTCTCGCGTTGACAGTGCTGCTAATGCGATCAAGAAGGCGGGCAAGTTGGTGAAAGGCTGTGTTTTGGCCTCTGATGCGTTCTTGCCCAAGGCGGACACGGTGACGATTGCGGCCAAAGCCGGTGTGGCGGCGATCATTCAGACAGGCGGGTCCATCGCGGATGCGGAGGTGATCAAGGAAGCGGATAAGCGCGGGATCGTGATGATCACAACCGGTGTAAGGCATTTTCGTCATTAAACCTATGGCGTCCTTTGACGGGCAAGCGTATTTAAATACATTCCTTAACTGGGAATCAAAACTTCATCAGGCCGCTTCAGGCGCATTCCTTCTGGAACGTATGGAGCGGCTTTTGGTTGTTTTCGGAAGGCCTGATGATAAACTTTGTTTCGCGCATGTGGCGGGCACCAAGGGTAAGGGTTCAACGTGTGCTTTTTTGGCTTCGATTTTGCGCGCGGCAGGGTATCGCGTCGGGCTTTTCACCTCGCCGCATTTACATTCTGTGTGTGAACGCATTCGTGTGTTAGTCATGGACAGCCATGGGAGGTCTGCGGCGAGTGCTTTTCCGGGCGCTGTGGGTAGGGTCCCACACGACCGGAAGAGTGCCGCAGACCTCCCATGGCTGTCTGAAACAATATTTGAAGGGGTTATCCCATGGGAAGATTTTGAGGGTATTTTACGTTATTATCATGACGACATTGAACAACTGCGCGCATCAGGTGTTGAGGTTACATTTTATGAACTCATCACCGCGGTGGCCATGCATTATTTTGCATCTCAGAAAGTAGATATTGTTGTCCTGGAAACAGGTTTGGGCGGCCGGTTGGATGCCACCAATGTGGTTGATACATCAGTCTGCGGCATCACGCCTATTGGTTTTGATCATACATCTATTCTGGGAAATACCCTTGCGGCGATTGCGGCGGAAAAGGCTGGTATTATCAAATCACCGTGCCAGCGGGTGGCTGTGGCGGCACAGCCGGCGGAGGCTTTTAGGGTCATTGAAAAGCGTTGTGAGGCTTTTTCGATCCATCCGACAGTGG
>JAZDPD010000208.1:0-2720 GCA_043798045.1 Candidatus Omnitrophota bacterium
ACCTCATCATAGGTCAAAAACCCCTTCTTCTTGCCCGAGAGGACAAGCTTTTCCAGGTCTTGCTGAAAATCCTTTTCCTTTTCTTCCTTCATGTACTGCCTCACCCTTTTAAGAGTTGATTGAATTCTTCCTGGGCCCGCAAAAGCGCCTCCTGATCCCCGTCTTTTTCTGCCTGGCGGATCATCGCCCGAACATCCTGCCGCCGCGACCTGCGATCACGCGAACGGATTTTCTTCACACAATCTTCAAAAGCTTTTGTTTCTGTTTTAGCATCCATACCCATAGGTGTC
This sequence comes from Candidatus Omnitrophota bacterium, assembly GCA_043798045.1. Classification (GTDB taxonomy): domain Bacteria; phylum Omnitrophota; class Gorgyraeia; order Zapsychrales; family Fredricksoniimonadaceae; genus Fredricksoniimonas. The sequence goes on from JAZDPD010000208.1 coordinate 291, forward strand.
GATGCAAGTTCCATGAGCTTTTGCCTTAAACCTTCCTCAGGCAAAACACCCGCCAGCGCCGCCGGACCTGCCTCACGCCCTTGATCAAGAAGCCTGTACGCACAATCCAGCACAACCCGCGCCGCTTCTCCCAAAAGATCTACAGGAGCAATCTGTTCCCTTGCCGCCTTCAGCCACTTGACATCTGCCATTACGAACCTGAGAAGCCATTCCTCATCAGAGGATATCGCCACGCTCAAAGCGGGCTTTGTTGCTTCATGCAAGGACCGGGCATTCGCCAAAGGCTGTTTGTTCAAAATATTCTGCCGCTCACGGAGAACCACATCCTCCGTCACATTAAGCCTGGCCGCCAATTCTTTCCAATAACCGTTCTTCACCACTTCATTCTTGATCTTCTCGATCGTCAAAAGCATCTCGCGGCAGATCGCCCCGCGGCTTTCCTTGCTCTTGCCACCCAACTCAGCTGTCAAATGCTCCAGTTTGAAATCAAACAAACTTTTCGCTTCATCAACACGCTTGCAAAAATCCGCTGCCCCGTATTTCTGGATAAAGGAATCGGGATCCTCCCCTTCCGCCAGCGCGGCCACCTTCACATCCATTTCTTCTTCAAGAAGGACATCCAAACTGCGCAATGCCGCAGACTGCCCAGCCGTATCCATATCAAACAACATGGTCACCTGATGCGTATAACGACGGATCAAACGAATCTGATCCGGCGTAAGCGCGGTCCCCTGTGACGCCGCCACATGCTCAATCCCGGCCATGAACGGCCGGATAAAATCCAAATACCCTTCAACGATGATCACGCGGTCTTCACGGCCTATAGCTTCCTTGGCCAAGTTAAAACCATATAAATGCCGGCCCTTGGTGTACACCGGCGTTTCCGGCGAATTAATATACTTGGCCTTATCATCCTTCTTCAGTGCCCTGGCTCCAAACGCTACCGAACGACCGCGGTAATCAAAAATCGGAAAAATCAAACGACCTCGAAAACGATCATAAAAACCCTTTTTATCACCACGTTCCACAACAAGGCCAGACTTTTCAATGATCAGCGAATCAAATCCTTTTTGACGCAAATACCGGATAAGACCATCCCATGACTCATAGGCAAACCCGATCTTGAAACGTTTGACAGCATCCAGATTCAGCTTGCGACCCTTGATATATTCCCGCGCTATGCCAACTTCCTTCTCACGCCCGGCTACCAGATTCTGATGAAAATATTCAACCGCTGCCGCATTCGCTTCAAAAATCTTTTCCCGCAAACCATCACGCGGTGCATCGGAGGCGTTATCCGGAACCTCGATCCCGGCCTTATCTGCCAAAAAGCGCACCGCTTCCGGAAATTCCAACCGCTCCTGCTTCATCACAAACGAAACGGCATTGCCACCAACGCTACACCCAAAACAATGAAAGATCTGTTTCTCAGGCGTTACCACGAACGATGGCGTTTTCTCATGATGAAACGGACAACATGCCTTTAAATTCTTCCCGGCACGCTTAAGAGGCACATAACTGCCGATCAATTCCGCGATATCAGTCTTCTCAAGTACCCGCGCTATAATGTCTTCCGGTATAAAACCCACTTAAACGCCCCCACACTTCACAAACGCCTTTACCGCGCATCAGCCTTGCCAAGCTCATTGGCCACAGCAGGATTTTTCCTCTGATCCGGAAAGAATTTCACCACAACGACACCCATCATCCTGTCATAAACTTTTGGTGCCACATTAAGCACATATTTTTGTGAAAAAGATCCGAACGTCATTTTCTCCAAATATGGAATGTCTGTAACCAAAAACATGAACATCACCATACTCACCGTCAGAAAAAACCTCACCAGTGAAGCCGCGGCCGCTCCCCAACGATCCACCAGCGAAAGCGTCTCAACTGTAAACACCAGCAATAGCCCGTTACGTAAAAGCACGCATGCCAAATGCATGAACATCCAAATAACACCAAAAGAGAGCATCTCCAAAGAACCCACATCCATATTCGTCGACTTGGCAAGGATTGCCGCCAACTTCACGTAAAAATGGAACGCGAAAAACACGGACAACAACACGCCCAACATCTTCATGAACTCGGTCACAAACCCGGTCTTGGCACTGATATACACGATCCTGATGAGAATGACCCCTGTCAAAACATCCACCCAGTTCATTTGTTTGAGGATATCAGTCATCATGTTGTAACCACTTTTTCTTTAACAGGTTAAGTGCGAATACAAATTAAGTTATGAAGTATAACACACGTGCTAAAAATGTGTCAAGAAAACGAAACATGATGATTGGGAATGATACCATTGATCCTTACCCCCTCTTCCCTGGGGAGGCGAAAAAGATTTTAATTATCAAAAAGGACATCTTTGAAGAGCTATCGAGCCGTTACCATTCATTTTGTAAAAGTCTTGTTGGCCATCAAGCC
>JAZDPD010000215.1:0-7465 GCA_043798045.1 Candidatus Omnitrophota bacterium
CAGTTATTTTTCAGATCTATGGAGCTCTTTTAAATTTTTCCTGTCGCACTTGTGATTACAATTTTCTTTGCTCCTGATTTACCCAAAGTCGATATTATTAATTATAAGGAAAATCTTAAAGATTTAATCTTAAAAATAAAAGAATATTCAAAAGTACCAATTCTTTGCAACTTGCAACCAATATCAAATGCTGGGTTTTATTCAACTTATAAAGAGATTGCGGATTATATCAAGGATCCGGCGATTGATCCTTTTGGCTGGCAAAGAAAATATAGTGATGCTTGTCAACAGGTTGCAACTAGTCTTGGAATAAAATTTATTGATATTCGTACACCCTTGGAAAGTTCTTTTAATAATATTTGGTGTCCGGATGGGATGCATCCTAATGATGAGGGGCATGCCATTATTGCGCAGGTCATAATTCGCAGTCTTGGGGAAATCCGCGTTATATGATGAGCTTTTTCTTCTTTTACAGAATTGCTACTTTTGCTATTGCGATTGGTAGCTGGATGCTGGGATTTTTTGTATATTTCAAGGGTAACAGAAATCCCTCAAGTAAAGCGTGGTTTTTGTTCTGTTTTGGTGTTGGAGCCTGGTTGATTGGTTATGCAATTACAATGCTGGATATCACAAGGGATATGGCGTTGTGGTCTAGTCGTATTTCGCATGCTTGTGGAGCATTGATTCCTGTATTCTTCTTGGAATTTATTGTTTTTTGGATGGATGTAAAGGAGATATCAAGGCAGACAATAATATGTTGTTATTTGAGTTGTGCATTTTTTTTCTTTCTAGCTCTTTCTCCTTATGTAATTATTGATGTTGTTCATAAAATGGTGTTTCAGTTCTATCCTATTGGGGGAATTGGGTATTTCTTTTATATAATTAATTTTGTTTTTTGGGTTCTATATGCGCATTATTTTCTTTTCATTAAGTATAAAAAAGTAGATGGGTATAAGAAAAGTCAGCTGCAATATCTTCTTTCCGGAACTCTTCTTGGTTTCTCTGGTGCTGCAACTTGTTGGCCATTGATATTTAATATTCAGATCCTACCTTATGCAACTGTTTTCATTTTTGGTTATCTTGTGACGACGACAATTGCTATTATTAAGTATCGCCTTATGGATATCCGTGTAGCCGTATCATCATTCGGGATATTCATCGTAGTCTTTTCGATGACGTTAGGTATCCCGATTATTTTGTATAATAAGGGGCAAGATTTCTGGGCCATATGTTCCATGGGGATTCTGGCAACTGCAGCACCAATTATTTATAAACACTTCCGCCGTAAGACTGAAAAGAATATCCTCCGTGATGAATTCGAACGCCAGGATGCCCTTTTGGATACGGTGAGGGGATTCTCACAGATCAGGAATGTGGATGAGGTGGCACGTTTGCTGGTGGAATCTGTGATGCAGGTCATGCAGGTCGAGCAGATTGCCCTGTATCTTTTTGACGGTAAGGATTATGTGCAGAATTCGGCGTTAGCCAGCAAGTCTTTTGTCAAGTCTATTGCCGGGAATAATGTTGTGGTGATGCTGGCCAAAGACCGGGAAGCTTTTCTGGTGGATGAGGTTGTCCGGGAGGAGGCGCTGTATTTGCAGGCGTTCTATGGTTTCCCGCCAGTGGCTGTGGTGGCACTGTGCCAGGATCGCCGGGTAATCGGATTGTTGTTCCTGGGCCCCAAGTTAAACGATGCCCAGTATTCCGATCGTGATATCAGGACTTTCAAATTGATCGCCGGTCCTGTGGCCGAGGCCATCGAGCGGGCTTATCGCAATGAGCGCGAAGAACGTTCCATGCATGACGACCTGCAGGATCAGCATTTAAAGCGCGTGGCCACCATGGGGGCCGGTATCAGCCACCAGGTATTTAACCGGATGAACCTCATGGGCTTTGCCTTGCAGAATATTGAAGATATTCTTGAGTTTAGCCAGGTTATTGGTGAGGCGGAGAAAAATGAAATGCGTGAATCCGCGGCAACGATCCGTGATCATATCAAGAACTCAACGCAAATGACCGAAGGCTTAAAGGCCGCCAACCGGCCGGATGGTATTAAAACGAATGTTTCTTTGCGGAATTTACTGGAGCGTGTCCAGAGCATGGCATCGGACTTGAGGGACAGGATGGAATTTGAATATGCTTTTTTAAATGAAGAGGACGTGACGTTGTATTGCGCCGAGGCATATTTGCAGGAAGCCTTTTTGAATATTTTTACCAATGCTATTGATGCCATCAGGATGTATCTGGACGCACCGTTAGGGTACAAGCCCATGATCACGGCTTCATGGCGACGGGATGACGGGGATGTTATCATTGATATTACGGACAACGGCCCGGGTTTTTCTCCGGAGAATCTTAAAAAAGCTTTTACCCCGTTTCATACGACCAAGGGGGTTGGCAAAGGTACCGGCATGGGGCTGGATACGATTCGCAGGTTCATCAGGCTGGAAGAAGGTTCGGTGGATATCCTTTCGCAGTTGGGTCAAGGCGCGACCGTGCGCATCCGTTTGCCTTTAAAACAGGAGTCCGGAAATGAAAGTGCTCATTGCTGATGATGAAAAAGAGCTCGAGAAATACTTCAGTGCCACGCTAAAGCGCCGCGGGATCGATGATATCAGCTTTGCGTTCACACCCGAGGATTCGGTCGCCCAGATCAAATTGCTGCAGCCGGACGTGGTGGTCCTGGACGTTAATTTTCAGGTCGAGGATTTTGACGGGTTTGAGGTTTTAAGGCAGGCCAGGCCATTAAGCCCGCAGACCAAATTCATCATGTCATCCGCCTATTCCCAGCACGATGAGCGCTTTAAGGTGGAAGGGATCTCGGCGGTTTTATCCAAGCCTTTGTCCGTCCAGGTCATGGTGGACAAGATCAAGGAAGTGATGGGGGTTAAATAGTGTTCTCCCGAAGTTGTTGCAAGGTATCGAGTTAAGTTGAAACTCTTGTTTTGTGATGGGCTCGTTTGTTGATCATCAGATGTACGGGATTGACTTTAAATTTTTATATTAGAGAAGGGGACACTATCCATGAAGCCAAGGATTTTGGTTGTTGATGATGAAGAAAAGATCCAGAAAACCATGGTTGAATTCCTGAACTACCGGCTGAATGCCGATGTCAGGGGTTGTATCAATAGCACGGAAGCCATGGCACTCATGGATCAGGAAAAGTTTGATGTTCTCATCCAGGATCTTCAAATGCCTAATATCGACGGGTTGACCGTGATCGTTCACGGGAAAAAGTCGAATCCCAATCTGGTGGCACTTCTTATGACCAGGCTTTCTGAACAGGAAAAGATCAGCCAGGTGGAAAAAGCCGGTGCGATCTATATCCCCAAGCCTTTTGAAATGAAAATGATCGTCAAGATCATTGAACGGGAGCTTTCCAAATTGGGCGGGTTTGAATTTAGCAAAGACTAGGTTTTGGGCGCGTGAAAGTCGCTGTTCCGGGCAGGGTAGTGGACTATGTGCAGGATGGCGGTTTTACGGCCAGGGTTTTCGAAGTAGTGTTTCTGCCGTGCATCAAAAACAAAATCCCCGCCTTTTTTAAAACTTATTTTTTCCTCACCGAACTGTCCGGAAATCACGGCGGTTACTTCGCCGGACAAAACCATGATCCATTTGATTGATTCTCCTGCGGCCAAAGGGTCCTGTTCCTGGGATGTTCGCCCGCCTGATTTCAGGGTTAGTTTTTGAGGGATAAAAGGAAGATTGTTGCGGTAGCTGTAGAGAAGTGCATTCTTGTTGTATTCAAATAATCCTGTTTTCTCTATTATTTGCGCATCCGTTCCTTCTTTTAATTTGGTGATGTTGGTGTCAAGGACCAAGGCGATCTGTCCCAGGGTTTTGACCCTGACGTTGACAGAATCACTCAAGATCCGCATCAGGGTGCGTTTGGTGAAGGCCGCCTCTGCAAAAGAATCGCTAATGTCAGCATAAAAAGCCTCAAGCGTTTTGTAGCCGCTCTCTTTGATTAATCCTCTGATCTTCTCACCCAATGTCATGGCAACCCCCTTCCTTATAAAAAGTATAGAATACGCCTTGATAATGTCAATCAGAAAGATGACATTTTGCATAAATATTTGTATATTTTTGTCATATTTGATCATTATATATGCAATAGATTGGTAGTAAACAACTTATAAATATGACATTTGTTACACTTCTTTGTTGACAAATGTCATATGACATTCTATACTTTCACTATAATAGGAATGTCACAACGAAAGGATTTAAGAAAATGGTTGTGTGCAGTTCAATTTATAAACATACGGTGATATTTGAACGGGTGGTTAACGGCCGGGTGCATCGTTTTAAATACAGCAAGGATTGCCGTCTGCATTCGGATATTTACGAAGCTGTTTTTGACAGGGCATTAAGAAGGAATGTGGTGGTGGATATTAATGATCTCATTGATTCGGTGGTTTGTAAGCGGGGGATGTCGTTGGAAGAAGTTCAGGAAAAAATGGAGGTAAGATATGCGCGTGCTTTTGGTTTTCTCTCATGGAAAAGGCCACGGGGTTATGGTCAATCTGAAAGAAAAGCGGCTCATGGACAAGGTTGTTTTGTTTCTTGAAGCCAACAGGTCGCGTGAGGCATTCGAGTTGATCAAAGAAACGGCACAGGTTGAGGCATATCTCCCGGCAGGCACCAGGCCGTCAGTTATGCCGCAGGTTACCCTCGTTGAGGATTTGCTGTAACGGACCGGTATTGAGATTAATATGGAATGTTATGTGAGCCATGTTTTTTCAGTACTTCTTTCTTCCTGTGTTCAAAATATCATTTTGCCAGTTTTGGAATTATAAATACCAAAGTTATGGGCATGTTGGGCCCGATGGGTGTGACACGAATAAAAAGCCCCGGTAGAATTACTTCTGCCGGGGCTCTCATTGCATAGAAAATACAACAAATTATAGTTTATAACCTACGTAAAGAATACCAATAATGGCACCACTTTCATCTTTGATGGGCTCATAACCGGCTTCGTACTGTTTACCCAGGATGTCCACAGGACCATAATGAGCTTCACCTTTATTGATATCCGCGTATGCTGCGCCGGCTGGATCAAGAATCGTACCCACAGCACGTTTGCCTTCTTTAATAACATTTGTTGCAACGCGGACAAAGTTGGCATCTTTCTTGGCAAAAATCGTTGCCGTACAGGATTTTGCATCTGCAATTTCATCAACTATATCGAAATTGCCATTCATTTCTGTTGTGCCCATGAATAAAGAATCACCATCAAGCTTCGGAGCTCCCAGGGCGGCCGCTTGTTCTTTTAACATTGACATGGCATCTTTAACCTTGGCTGCCGCATCCTGAGCGTTTGCCAAAGTAGCGCCACCGGTGAGCAATGCTAATGATACCCCTGTTACTGCGATCAATTTTCCAACCTGCATACAATCCTCCTTTGTTTGTTAAACTTAACCAATTCGAAGTTGTTCCTCTCCGGAATTGTCTTTCTTTGCAACACGGGTATTCTTATGCCCGATTGTCTTTGAAGTTTTGACTGCCGGCGTATGAGCCGGGTCAGCTGGTTTGTTTTTGTGTGAAGATGTTGTTGAGGTTTCAGCAGGAGTGTCGCTCACGCGGAATCGGGCCACAAGTTCTTTGAGTCCGTCTGCTTGTGCGGACATTTGTTCAGAAGCTGCCGCCAGTTCTTGGGCCGCGGAAGCATTTGATTCCGTGATAGACGTATTTTCTTCCATGGCCGCAGCCTGTTCCTGGGTGGCATTGGCGACTGATTGTAATTGTGTGAAGCTTTTATTGATATTATTGGTGATCCCTTTAACAACCTCTCCGGCTTCTTTTGAGATTGTAACGCCATGTGCAACCTGCCGTAAATTCTCCTTGATGAGATTCTGGATTTCTTTGGCAGAGGTGGCTGAACGTTCAGCCAGTAGACGCACTTCATCGGCTACAACAGCAAATCCCTTGCCGTGCTCGCCGGCACGGGCGGCTTCAATGGCCGCGTTAAGCGCCAACAGATTGGTTTGATCGGCAATATCTGTAATAAGTTCAACAGCTTCTGCCATTTGTTTGGAGCCTTTTTCAATGCCCATCATGGCTTCAACATTATTTTCCATGGCCTGTCCGGCTTTTTGTGCGTCCTGGGACATGGTTTGAGAAATTTGGTTGGTTGATTTGACGTTTTCCGCATTAGCTTGTACAGAAGAGGAAAGTTCTTCAAAGGAAGCGGATTGTTGCTGGGCACCATCAGCGATTTTTTGAGCCCCGGAAGAAACCTCTTCGGTTGCGGCTTTGAGTTGATTGGCTGATGTGCTGATTTCTGTAATGGCCGAAGATAAGCTTTCAGATAACGTATCCATGGATTTTGCCATTTGCCCTATTTCATCAGCACTTTTAAGATGAAGGCGATGGGTTAAGTCTCCCTGGGACATGTGTGTCATTAACTGAACTGTTTTTGATAACGGTTTTGTAATCAATTTGCTCAGAAAAACTCCGAGTCCAATGGCAATGATGAATGCCAGTATTGAAACAATAATAATAGTGAAGATTGAACTTGTATTAATAACACGAGCCTGGCTGACCCCGTTTTCAGCTTCGGTTTCGTGTGAAGAGATTAATTGATTCAGGATTTCATCCAGTTTCTTGTTTTTCTCTGTTGCTGATTTGCGCTGGAGTTTGTTCATGTTTCTGACGGAGTCATTGAATTCATCCGCATCACGGTTCATTTTGATAATTTTCATGCGCAATTCAACAATCTTTTCGTTATCGGCTTTAAGATCAGGCAATACTTTATTAAAATCATCCCATAATGCCTGTTGTTGGGCATTTCTTTTATTTTTTACGTACTCTTCCAGGGCTTTTTTATAATTGACCCTGGCGGCAGCAATTTCGTCCTGGATCACTTTAATTTGTTTGCCGCTAAGATCAATGTCTGTAATGGCAATGATATTCTTGGCTATTTTCTGAACGCCGATTTGAACGGCCATAATATTTTTTACAGACGGCAGGATCTCTTTCCCGATTTTTACGGTCTGCTTCATGAGTTGACCCAGAGCAAAGAAGCCAGCCATACCAACAATAGCGGCAAGAAAGGCGACGATGAAAAATCCACCCACTAGTTTTGTTCCAATTTTGATATCATTAAGCATAATGTCTCCTACGCATATTGATGAAGATATTTTTATGAATAATATGATAGTCCAAATTTTAATTAATAACTACAAATATACTGGATTTCCGATTTTCTATATTCTTGTTGTCTTGTGTGTGAACGATCTTTTGTTCAAAAGATTCTTTTGAAATGGCCACGCCCGGCTTTTCTGATGTATTTTCCCTGTTGTGATAAAAGTCAGTAAAAAAAGTGGGAAAATTGTAATCACAAGTGCGACAGGAAAAATTTAAAAGAGCTCCATAGATCAGCAAAAACTGTTACTTTGTAAGTTAGTCGACAAAACAAAGAACAGGAGATCTATGGAGCAGAGAAATTGTAACATCAAGCGCA
>JAZDPD010000227.1:0-7123 GCA_043798045.1 Candidatus Omnitrophota bacterium
AATGGATTCAGGATTGGATGAATAACTACCCCAGGAAGATTTTGGGTTACAAGACGGCGAATGAAATGGCAAAGGAATGCTTGCAGGGTAACAATTGATCTTAAAGCTTATTTTTGTCGCACTATGAGTTACAATTCGCGACGTCAGTTAATGTTAAAAATAATCCTTCATTACGTAAAGGTCTTATGTCAAAATGCTTAATTCATGACAAACATTAATATTTTTCGCCAATCTCTGAAAATCATCAACTCCCTGTGGCTTCGCGCCGGTTTGATTTATTTTCTCGGCCATGTCACACTGCTGGAATCTGTCGGCCTGGGCCATGTTTTGAGAAGTTCTTTTCATACACCCTGGCTGCGGCTCATTGACAAAAGCATGACCTGGTCATTGGAAGTTTTCGTCATCACCTGGGCCTGCAGCGAGATCATTGAAACCATCAGCCATGAATCTCCAGCCCCCGGTCTTGATCATTTTAAAAAGATCCTTCGCGAAGGAGCCTGGGTCATAGTTACCGCCATAATCATCCCGCCAGCGATTCACTTCATCATATGGTTATCCGTTGGCAACAACGCCCTGACAGTTGAAATGATCGCAGCTTTTTTATGCCCGGGGATTGCCCTCTGGAGCGCTTATCAGATCATCAAAAACAAATACAACAGCGCCTCGCCTGAAGGCATCAAGGAACTCCCTTTTTCAAGGTCCATGATCCTGACCTCGGCACTTATTCTAGCCGCTTCTTTTCTGACTTGCGCCCTGGGTTTAACGATGCAACAAAGCATCTGGGCAACACCTTTGATCAGCATCCTTTCGACCCAAATTTACTTCCTTGCTTTTGCCATCTTTGCCCATAAAATCATGGCCAGACATCCTGCCATTCACCAAAAATTCACATCAACAAAAACATTGATCCTCATCGATCCGGGCGGCAGCAACCTGCTGAGCATTTTATCAATATTCCTGCGCAGCCATCCCCCGTTTTTTATCGTCCTTAAATCACTGACACCCCCTGATTATCACGTCCTTGAATTCATCCGCTTCTTTTGGCAAGAACGCTACTACAGGCCAGGGGCCCTGGTGGCCATCAGCTGTTACACCTCCAACTGCTCGGAAGCCTATGCCATTGCCCGGGGATTTCGCCAACACGGTTCTAAAGTGATCATCGGCGGACCCCACGTGTCCTTTTTTCCCGACGAAGCGCTTGAATTCTGTGACAGCGTGGTTACAGGCCCTGCGGAAAGTGTCTGGGAGACCATCGTCCATGACTTTGAAAACAATGCGTTAAAACCGGTTTATAACGGGAACTATTCCCCGCAAGCCCAGAACAAGACTTACCAGTATTTGCTCCATGCCCCCGTTAACATCGCCTCCAGCTTCATTCATGCCAGCCGGGGCTGCAAATTTAACTGCAATTTTTGCGCGATTCCCTCTATCAACGGCCCCTACTTGCAGGAAAGATCCATTGAGGAAATCATCGCGCTAATCCGGCATGTCGCCCAGGAAAAGAAACACATTTCCTTCATCGACAACAATCTTTTCATTGACCCTGTTTTTACCAAGAATCTTCTGCGGGCCATGATACCTCTTAAGATCCATTGGTTCAGCGATATCAGCATTGACGTTGCCAAAGATGACGAAGCCTTGATGCTCCTGAAAGAATCAGGCTGCAGCAGCCTGCTCATCGGCTTTGAGATCATCCCTTTCTCCAAAGAAACGTCTCGAGGCGGCAAGTACACCTACGCCAATGACTACATCGCACTCGCCCGGAAAATCCAGAAGATGGGGATCAAGATCCGCGCCCAATTTATTTTCGGCTTTGAAAAAGACACCTGGAAATCTCTCTGGCGTTTATGGGTATTCTGCCTTGAACTGGCTCCATTTAACACCTCGGTTTCATTCCTGACACCCATACCCGGATCCCGGCACCTGGAAAAATGCATCAACAATGAAAGCATCATTAATCTGAACTGGTGCCGTTACAACATGATTCAACAAACCACCAGCCACCCCAACCTTAAACAACCGTTTCTGCTGCAAAAAGGCTACTTGCTCGTCGTCATGTTTATTTTTGTCACAACATCAACCATGGGGAGAATCATTCTTTGCATCGCCATTTTCCTGGCATTGTTTCTTTTCTTAAACATATCAAATATCAAGCAACTGATCTGATCCCATGAAAAACACACCTCCTCCTTCATACCCTGAAATTGTCAATTCTTTATGGATTCGTGCAGGAGTTATATATTTCCTGAGTCATGTCTCCATCCTGGGATCTTTAGGCATAAGCGCCCTCCTGGGCCTTTCATTCCATGCCGCGTGGATACAAATGATTGACAAGGCCATCACCTTCCCTGCCATCATCATCCTCATGACATGGATACTGACACGCATCATTGAAATCACAAGCCTCGAATCAAGGACCCCACGCCTCGATAATTTCCTGAAGGTCATGCCCCAAAGTATATGGGTTGTCCTGGCCTGCACCGCACTTCCCTGGCTTATCCATGCCCTCATCTGGATAACCCTTCAGCAAAAAAACATCCCCATTGAGCTGATCAGCGCCCTTTTATGCCCTGTGATGGCCTTATGGGCAGCCGACACGCTCATTCGCATCAAATACAGCCGGCTTTCCAACATCAGGGAAATCTCTTTAACGACACCAACCGTGCTGACAGGCCTGGCGCTTTCAGCCCTGTCTGTTGCCGTCTGCCTCCTGAGCCTTAAAACACAACACCCAAGCTACCTGTCACCTGTTTTTAGCATCCTTTCGCTGCAAGTCTTTTTCCTGAATTTCAGCTTTTTCACCCGGAAAATCCTTTGCGCTAACCCACACATCCAGAATCGTTTTCTCTTTAGCAAGAATCTCGTTACCATCAACCCTGTGGGCAGCACCCTTCCTCTGAGCATTTTCTCCATTGCCCTGAGGCAACCACCGCCTTTTGCCACTGTCATCAAATCATTAACCCCCGTTGAATACCACGTCACTGAATTCAATCGCCTGATCTGGCAAAACCGTTATTATGAAGCCAATGCCATTGTCGCCATCAGCTGTTTTACCTCCAATTGCGCCGAAGCCTACGTGCTGGCCCGCGAATTCAAAAAACGCGGCGCCAAAGTTATCATAGGAGGGCCGCACGTCACTTTTTTCCCTGACGAAGCGCTTGAATTCTGCGACAGCGTTGTCATTGGCCCGGCGGAAAGTGTTTGGGAAAGCATTATCCATGACTATGAACACAACACGCTAAAACCCGTCTATCAAGGCGACTACTGCCCCAAAGCCCAAAATAAAACTTATGAATATTTGTTAAAAGCGCCTGTCAACATCAGCGCTGAATTTCTTCAGGCCAGCCGCGGATGCAAATTCCATTGCTATTTCTGCTCGATTCATGCCATCACCCGGCATCATTTGCCCGAAAGAAGTGTTGAACAAATCATTGCGCTGGTCAAACACATCTCCAAAGAAAGACGGGCCGTTTCATTCATCGACAACAACCTCTACATTGACCCTGTTTATGCCAAGAACCTTTTTCGCGCACTCATCCCGCTTAAGATTCAGTGGGCCGGTGATGTCAGCATTGACATCACCAAAGATGAGGAAGCCATGGCCCTTTTGAAAAAATCAGGCTGCCATACACTGCTCATCGGTTTTGAGATCACGCCATTTTCAAAAGAAGCTGTTCAGGGAGGAAAATACGTTTACGTCGATGATTACATCAAGCTGGCACGCAAGATTCAGAAAATGGGGATCAGGATCAAGGCGCATTTTATCTTTGGATTTCCCGGCGACAACTGGAAAACACTGGCCCAGATATGGCTTTTCTGCTTCAAACTCTCGCCAACCGTAACCGCCCTTTCCTTCCTGACACCCCTGCCGGGTTCAAAGTTCCTGGACGATGCCATCAAGGATGAAAGCGTTATTAATCTGAACTGGAGCAATTACGACATCTATCAGCAAGTGTCCACGCATCCTAAGATGGGACAGGCATTCATTCTTAAACGATGCTTCATAATGATCATGTTCTTCTTTTTCCTGACCACATCCCGATCCGGCAGGATTGCACTTCTGGTCTTGATCATCATGGAATGCGTGTTTCTTTTCGGCAGCTAACAATTAGTTCTTGCGCAGCAAATAATACGCCTGATAAACACTCATGCCCACCACACACCCGGCCAGTGTCCATATCAAACTATCCTTGAATGAAAAGAAATACAAACCAAAGGTTCCATAATACATATAAATAAACACATACTTGAGCATCATATCCCACGACCGGATGGTCTCCACCAACGACGGGCATTTATATTTCCGGGCATAAATCTCACCCATATGAAAAAGCGTCATACCCAAAGGGTCCACCGGCAGGTTGACTTCAACCAGCATCGACGAGAGACGGGCGATTTGTTCACGACGCCTGGAGAGGAACATAAAGACAGCCACCGCTGCCAACAAACTGACAACAATAACCCCATAACGGCCCGGAACATTAAATACAGCAACACCCGCCCATCCAAGGGCTGAAATCAGGAACAACACGACAACCATGGCGGTATAAATTTGATACGCCCGATGAAGCCGCCTGACATCAACGCTCCGGGACTCCAGATCCTTAACAACGCCATCCTGAAAGACAAGCTTTGAAAACCAGACATAAGTCGAGCCATCATTCATCACGGTTTGATAAATTGTTTTCGGTGTTACCATCCTTAACCCGGCATAACGCCCCGTGAGCACCTTCTTTTCAATTTCCGTCATATCACCACCTTAAACCCGTTTTGGCCCACCACCGACTTGATCTCATCCATCAAAACTTCACTGGGTGTCACATAAAGATCACGCCCCACCTTGATCTCGACACTTTTATGATTGCGTGTATCGATCTGCAAATGCACCGGCACCAGGCCCGGAAAATTCTCAAACTTCTTTTTCATCACCGGCAGCTTCTCCGGCCCCACCCGGGTCATATCAACACGGATCAACTTGACCAATTTATAAATCTCATTAATATCCCGAAGGTCTTCGATAATCACATTGCGCTGGCCGGTCAACTTGCCGTCACGATCCTTGCGCATGGTCACCTTGCCTTTAAGTACAACAACAGCACCGTCCTTGATATGACCAGAAACGGACTTGAACACTTCCGGGAACACCACGGCTTCGGCCAAACCATCCAGATCCTCCAATGTCAGAATCGCCATACGTTCACCCCGGCTTTTGGTCACCGTATACCGGACCCCTTTTAACATCGCAATGACCGCCACAGGCTGGGCATCGCTTAAGCCTGCCAGGGTTTTTGTCGTCGCGTTTGTAAACGTCTGGATTTCAACCACATACCTGTCCAGTGGATGACCGCTCAAATAATAACCCAGCAATTCTTTTTCAAAAGCCAGAACCTGCGGCTGGGGCCATTCTTTCATTTCAGGGAAAAAATCGGGTTTAACCGAAAACCCCCCCGCATCATCCTCAAGGGAAAAGAATGACAGTTGCCCGGCCTGCTTATCTTTCTGTCGGCTGCCCCCGCTGCTGAGCGCCTGCTCCAGCACGGACATCATCTGAGAACGTTTGGCGTCCAACCCGTCGAATGCTCCGCATTTGATGAGGGACTCGATCACCTTACGGTTACACGCACGCATATCCACCCGATGGCAGAAATCAAAAACTGACTTGAAAGAGCCGCCTTTAAGCCGCTCGGCCACA
The DNA here is from genome assembly GCA_043798045.1 of Candidatus Omnitrophota bacterium. GTDB lineage: Bacteria > Omnitrophota > Gorgyraeia > Zapsychrales > Fredricksoniimonadaceae > Fredricksoniimonas. The sequence goes on from JAZDPD010000227.1 coordinate 5,693, forward strand.
ATCGCCTCAATGGCGCCAGCGCCGATATTCTTGACACTCAAAAGGCCGTAACGGATCGTGTCCTTGCCAATAACGGAAAATGCCGCCCGGCTTTCATTCACATGCGGCGGCAGAACCTTAAGAAACATAGCCTCAGCCGCATTGACATAGTCAACCACCTTCTCGATATTATCTTTTTCATTGGTCAAAAGGGCACACATGAATTCAACCGGATAATTCGCCTTCAGGAAGGCTGTCCGGTAAGTGATCACCGCATACGCCGCGGAATGCGAACGGTTAAACCCGTACCCCGCGAACTTGTCGATAAGATCAAACAAACGGTTGGCTTCATCATCCGGAATGCTGCTCACACGCAAGCACCCCTCTACAAAAGAAGCACGCACCTTGTTCATTTCATCAACTTTTTTCTTGGACATGGCCCGGCGCAAATTATCAGCTTCAGCCATGGAGAAACCCGCCAGGACTGAGGCCATCTGCATGACCTGTTCCTGATAAATAGCCACACCATAACTATTCTTTAGCACAGGTTCAAGCTTGGGATGCAAATAAGCCACCGGCGCCTCACCGCGCTTGCGTTTGACAAAATCATCAACCATACCGCTGCCCAAAGGCCCTGGCCGGTATAATGCCAACAGCGCAATGATATCCTCAAATTCGGAAGGCTTGCTGCGGACCAAAAGGTTGCGCATCCCGTCACTTTCCACCTGAAAAACACCTGCGCTTTCGCCCCGCCCTAAAAGCTCATACGTTTTCTTATCATCGAGCGGAATTTTTCGCATATCCAGCGCCTCGCCGCGCGTTTCCTGGATGATACGCACCGCATCCTGAAGAAGGGTCAGTGTCTTTAGCCCCAGGAAATCCATCTTCAGCAAACCGATCTTTTCCACACCCTTCATGGTGTAGGCAGTCGTGATCTGATCTTCAACCTTGTAAAGAGGGACATATTCCGTAAGCGCCTTGTCGGAAATGACAACCCCGGCGGCATGCACGGAAGCATGCCGGCTTAACCCTTCCAGGACCTTGGCTATTTCAATAAGCCTGCGCGCCGTATCATCGGAAGCAATCAGATCACGCAGTTGTGGCTCTGTATCCACCGCAGACTCAATGGTCACATGTAAAGCCTCACCGTTCTCGTCCATCAAACGGTCCGGAATAAGTTTGGCCATACGATCTACATCCGCATAGGGCAACCCCAGGGCGCGGCCCACATCACGCACAACAGCCTTGGCTTGCATGGTCCCAAAGGTAATGATCTGGGCGACATTCTCGCGCCCGTACTTGCGGGTCACATAATCCACCACTTCACCGCGCCGTTCGAAACAAAAATCAATGTCAATATCCGGCATGCTCACGCGCCCGGGATTAAGAAAGCGCTCAAAAAACAGGGAGTATTTAATAGGATCAAGGTCGGTTATCCCCAAAAGATAACTG
>JAZDPD010000230.1:0-8191 GCA_043798045.1 Candidatus Omnitrophota bacterium
GATGTATTCACCGTTTTCTTCAACAGGGCGGAAACATGGGAGCCGCCCCTGCCATTAAACCCCAAAAAACAAAATCAAAAACAACACTCAACCCTTTGCAAGAATCGCCATGCCTTTAAAAATAAGATCGGGATCAACCGCACACACCTCATGTTTCATGAATTTACGCATGATCTCCGCATAACCACCCGTCATAATAACCTTCGGATCACAGTTCATTTCAATGCCCAAACGAATTACCATCCCGTCACACAAAGCCCCGTATCCATGAAAAATGCCGCTTTGAATACTTTCCTCGGTCGAGCGGCCAATCACCCTCCTGGGAGGAACAATACGGACCCGCGGCAAAAGAGCCGTCTTCTCGAACAAGGCCTCCGTGGACAAACGAATGCCAGGGATAATAGCACCACCCAAATAATCACCATTCAATGAGATGCCATCAAAAGTAATGGCCGTTCCCAGGTCAATGACAACGGATGGCGCCCCAAAAAGCTCCCTGGCGGCAAAAGCGCACAACAAGCGGTCTTTACCCACCTGACGAGGACTGCGGTATTTGTTTTCTATCGGGATTTTGACATCACGGCCCACAATCGCCGGAGCCATTTTCCATATTTTTTTAATTTTACGCTCGAGGAGTTTTTGCGCCTTAGGCACAACACTGCAAATAACGACTTTACGGATCGAATAGCGCTCTTTGGTTGATTCCAGAAAATTATCAAGCTTGGCCATCACAAGCTCGCTGTCGGGCATGTTTTCAATCTTGACCACATGTGTCACCCGGCCTTCGTGTAAAAAGCCAAATCCCATGGTCGAATTTCCGATATCAATGGCAATGATCATGTCGATAAGATTATCACGAAGATAAAATTTGTTCCAGAAATTTGAATGCCGCCTTTTGATCCATGAAAAACGGGCTTGTGGCAATGGTGATAAACGAAGACCGTGACATCCAATGACGCAGGCGGGCTATTTTATAGTCCTGAGGGATATAATCCATGATGGGCGCAAAAATATCCAGGTCAATGTCCAAAACAAAAGGAAGCCTAATATCTTCCTTGAACGCATCTTCACTGCCAACCTGAACCACATCTTTAAACCAGCCCAACTTGAGAGCTGGAGGAATAAAGTTGCCCACATTAAGAACTTCATTCGCATACACTGCGGCTGTTTTTACAAGGCTTGGGGTATTTCTTTCGCCAAGCGCTTGGCTCGCCCCAGCGGGCTCGCCACTACATTCCGTCCTACGCACCAATACATCGCTACTGTAGGGGCGGGCCTTGTGCCCGCCCTCTTCAAGACAATCATACACATCACCCCGATTAGGGCGACCACAAGGGTCGCCCCTACGACAAAACCATGCATCAGGATTTCTTACATCTCTATGCTGATCCACATGCACCAGCGTTGAGCCCGAAGCAATGACACCCGCCTCAACCCCAACCGCCCAGCAAGAAAACACGTGATTATGATTATCAACAATAAATATATCCTGAGCCGGACGCGCCATATGAACGAATTGCTTAAGCCCCCGGGCATTTACCTCTACACCGTCAATAATATCTGAAAATACAACCCTTTCGCCTGATTGTACATCATGGATATCGCCTTTGATAAACGGAGGAACAAATATCTTCTTGCAAGAACGCGCCTCATAGGAGAATGCATTATTTCCAGAAGGTGTATCAATATAAAATCCGTGATAAAAATCTTGAAGGGATGAGATATCCATAAGAATTCCTTACGTACGGGCGGCCCCCTGTGGCCGCCCTTTACCCGCGCAACCCATAAGATCATGCACACAACCCCACAGATCCTTGCTTTAAGGCTGAAGGTATGCCGCAGCTGCGAGTTTGGAAACCAAGCTTTCCATTATCTCTTTCCTAGAAAAAGCTGTTTCCTCTGTTTGAGCAGCCAGGCATGCCTCAAGCCTTAAGAACCAAGGAGACACTCACATTATTTATAACATCATCCGTTTGACACATGCCTCATCAACCACGTCCGCCAAAACATCCCGCCGCTGATCCGGTGCATCCACACGCCAACAAGCCAGGGGCAACGGCGACTGTCCGCGTGATTTGGAATGAAACTGCGACAAACCTGCCGCAAAGATAATTTTATCTTCTGTCACAGCGCCTGAACGCAACAAAGCTACCGGACCAGGAAAAACTTCCGGACGAAGGATAACATCCGCCGGCATGGCAAACTGGATAAGTTTTTCATTCTCCACAGCATCGCGTCCGACAATAATATACGTGTGGGCATCCAGACGAAAATAACGCCCAAGCCCCAGGACAGCTGTCGACGCCATATCCGGACACCCCTGACTCAACACATCCTTTATTCGTGCGCCAAAATATTTTTCTGTCAGCAAACACCCGCCGCCAGGCGCTGAAAATTCTTCAACACCCCATTCTTTGGCAAGCTGTAACTGCCTGGAACGGGACCGCCCGCTGATATCCAGCAGTTTTTCCCGATCCACCAGACCTTCCTGTTCAACAATTGTCGGCGGCAATAACTTTGCCGATAACGGGCGCAACAAACGCCCCGGCAGGCCGCCATCCTGTTCAACCCAATCGAGGCATTGACGCCGCTGGGACATGGGCCGCTGACCCAGCACCTCACCCGTAAAAACAAAAGCAGCCCCCATATCACGCATAACTTCCGCCGCTTTCTTCACCATATAAATATGGCAATCAATGCATGGATTATGAGCTGATCCAAACCCGTATTTGGGCTCTTTAAGGATGGAAAGATAATCATCTCCCAATAACACAATCTTGAGCGACATACCCATTTTCTCGGCAAGCCTTGCTACGGATGACTGACGTCCGCAGCCCCAGGGCATGGCCATGTTGAGCGCACACACCTCGACCCCCTGATCCAGGATCAACCTGGCTGCAATGGCACTGTCAAGACCCCCGGATAAAAGCCCAACTGCCTTTAACTTACTTGCGCTTTTCAAGAACAAGCTCCCCTTTTTTCGTATCAATGGAAAATATAAAATTCTCCAGAAAAGACATCCCCAAAAGCCCGTCGGTCACACCCAGATTATCCTGAGTCAGGACAATGGCTTTCACATGACGCACCTTGGCCCCGCCAATAGTCACCTCATTAATCTCAACAAGATGTCCGCGCACGTACCCGCCTCCCGCCAGCATGATGGGCACTGTTTTTGCAGGATCTTCTTTCAATCGCAATTTCTTTAACATCGCGCGCGATATCTGCATGGCACTGGCCCCTGTATCCAGCAAGAATCTTGCCGACATCTTATTATTCAGCTTCAAACGAACAAAAAAACTCTTCCCCTCGCGTTCCAGCGGAACCACCGTTTTATCTTTGTTCATGCTGATCGTGGCAGGGCCGATCCCGGAATTGCGAAGAATCGTTTTATTCGCCTGATTGGCTGTCTGCCCCCCCATGGAAGTCCCGGCATAAACAAGCCCGCCCACAGCCCTGGAACCCTCCCAAGCCGCCTTGCCCACAACACCCGCCGCTTCACCCGTGGCCTCAATAACAGCACAGCCTGAAATGGCGAAAACACACAAAATAACAACACAACCTGACATTAATCTCATATCATCTAACTCTTGTTTAGGGCGGACACACGGGTCCGTCCCTACATTTCATGAAAAAGTCTTTGCCTTTTTTGACGGTTTGGAAGGCTTTACAGATAAACCTTCTAACGCTGCAAGACGATCCCTTAACTTCGCGGCTTTTTCAAACTCAAGATTGCGTGCGGCCAACTCCATATGCCGCTGCAGGTCAGCGATCTCCTGCCCCATTTCATATTCTTCCTTCTTTTGCCCGGACACCTCACGGACAAACCGTTCAGTATCCGCCCAAGCCTCAATCCCTGTCTTGATCGCTTTCTGAACCGTTCTGGGCGTCACATGATGCTCTTCATTGAACTTAACCTGCACCTTACGCCGGCGCTCACACTCACTGATGGTGGCTTTCATGGCCCGGCTTAATGTATCCGCATACATGATCACACGGCCATCCACATGCCGTGCCGCCCGGCCCGCCGTCTGGATCAGAGACGTTTCCGAACGCAAGAAGCCCTCTTTATCCGCATCAAAGATAGCCACCAGCGAGACTTCCGGAAGATCAAGTCCCTCGCGCAGCAAATTAACACCCACGATACAATCGTATTTATTTAACCTCAAATCCTGCAAAATCTTTGAGCGCTCGATTGTTTCAATGTCAGAATGTAAATATTTGACACGCACTCCCTTTTCCTGCAAATAATCAGACAAATCTTCTGACATGCGCTTGGTCAACGCTGTTACCAGGGTGCGCTCATTCTTTTGAGCCCGCACCTGAATCTCATGAAGCACATCCTCAACCTGCCCGGAACTGGGACGCACTTCAATCAAAGGATCCGGAATCCCTGTCGGGCGGATAACCTGCTCAACAACCCTTCCTGCCGCTTCCTTGATCTCAAACGGCGCCGGTGTAGCTGATACATAAATAACCTGACCGATAACAGACTGGAATTCCTCAAAACGCAGCGGACGATTATCCAGACAGGACGGCAGACGAAACCCGTGCTGAACCAGCATTTCCTTGCGCGCCCGATCCCCCTCATACATACCCCGGACCTGCGGGCATGTCACATGGGACTCATCCAGGATAACCAGAAGGTCTTTTGGGAAATAATCAATCAAACAACTCGGACGACTCCCCGGGAGATTTCCGGAAAGTATCCGTGCATAATTCTCAATCCCGTTGCAATACCCCATTTCCCGCATCATCTCCATGTCATAGCGTGTGCGAGAACTCAAACGCTGTGCTTCAAGCAACTTTCCCTGTGCCGTCAACTCCGCCACACGTGCTTCCATCTCAACGGTAATGACACGCAAAGCCTCTTCCATCTTCGGCTGCGATACAACAAAATGCTTGGCCGGAAAGACCGCAACCTGCTCAAGCTCCTGCATAACCTCACCCGTCAAAGGGTCGATCTGGCGAATCCGCTCAATCTCGTCATCAAAGAATTCAACCCTTAAGGCATCCTGTCGATAGGCAGGGAATATCTCGACTATATCGCCGCGAACCCTGATCTTGCCACGGGAAAAATCGTAATCATTGCGCTCATACTGAATGTCCAGTAGTTTACGCAGCACATCATCGCGCCCGGCACGCTCTCCGCGCTTGAAAAACACAAGGCTGTTCTGATAGTCAGTCGGAGAACCAAGGCTATAAATGCAGGAAACACTCGCCACAATCAGCGCATCCCTGCGCGAGATCAAAGAGGTCGTTGCCGCGAGGCGCAAACGGTCGAGCCGGTCATTGATCGACGCATCCTTCTCAATATAAACATCCGTCTGGGGGATATACGCTTCAGGCTGATAATAATCATAATAACTGACAAAATATTCAACCGCATTCGACGGGAAGAATTCCTTGAATTCACCATAAAGCTGGGCGGCCAGCGTTTTATTATGTGAAATGACAAGCGTCGGCCGATTAAGCCTTTGGATCACATTAGCCAGAGTGAACGTTTTGCCGCTGCCGGTAACCCCCAACAGCACCTGGGCGCGCGCACCAGCAAGAACGCCCGCGACAAGTGCGTCCGCAGCATTCTTTTGATCGTCGATGAGATTGAAAGAGGATTGTAAATTAAAACTTTCCATGTTTAAAAGAAAATTAAGCTTTCACTGGTTTAAGGCCGAAGGTATGCCGCAGATGCGAGTTTGGAAACCAAGCTTTCAATAATTTGTTTTAGAAAAAGCTGTTTCCTCTGTTTGAGCATCAAGGCATGCCGCAGGCCTTAAGAAACAGTGAAAGCTTATAAAAACGTTTCTTGAATGTTTAATCTTTTCTTGTCACCACATCATTGCGCCGCCCGCTACGGCTTGCATCAATGTGTAAAGCGCACGTCGCTCGCCGGACATAATACGTCCGGCACCGACGATGCGAACACATTGCTGCAATTCCTTGCGGGCTTTTGCCGCAAGATGTGAATGTTCCAAGAAAAGGCTAAACATTCAAAGAAATATCAACAAATCTTCCCATGCTTATAAGGACGCAACTTATTCTTCTCGCACTTTCTTAAAATCTCGCCTTCAATATCAACACCCATTCCTCCGCAAAGATCAAACAAACGGATGAACGTGTCTGCCAACTCTTCCTTGAAATTCTCGGAATCCTGTTTACGGTGCGCTTCCATGGCTTCGGCAAGCTCGGTCACCACCAGCATGAGGGCCTCACCGGTATTGCGCGGACTGTCCCAAAAACCTTTTGATTTGGCGATGCCATGACACAACTCGGTCATTTCTTTAATGGTGGGAGCGCTCATTTCCTGTTCCTTTCAAGGAAGTTTAACATGTCAGCTGAAAGAGGTGCCTTGATATCAACGTCCTTGCCCGTCAACGGATGCTTGAAAAAGATCTCGGCTGCATGAAGTGCCGTACGCTTGAACCGTAAATCATAATCCTTACGAAAAATATACTTGTTCTCACCCACAATAGGATGACCGATCTCTTTAAAATGAATGCGCAGCTGATTGGTACGCCCGGTCACGGGCTCAGCCTCAATGATCGAATAATGGCGACGAAGTTCCAGAACTTTATACTTGGTGCTGGCTTCCTTGGCATCTGATTCAGGCGAAAACTTGTCCGCAAAAGCATCCTTGACAGGAATACGGATCGTCCCTGACGGGCGCATCACACGCCCATGAACAAAAACAATATACTTCTTATGCACCAGACGCTGATGGAAAAGATCCATCAACGCCTGCTGGTTACCCTTACCCTTGGCAAAAAAGATCACGCCCGATGTTTCACGGTCCAGACGATGGCAGGGGTGTAACTTAGGCCCCAAAACCCCATTGACTTCTTCACGGTAAAACTCATTAACCACATCTTCCAGCGATTTATCTTTATCCAGCCTTGACGCCGCCGGAACACTCAAAATCCCGGCCGGCTTATAAAACGCCATGAACTGATCGTCCTCATACAGCACCTTGATCGGCTTGCCCGAGGTATATCGCTTAGACATGCGACTCTTCTTCCTCGGCGCCAAACCGCTCTTCCCACAAACGCGTCAGGCGATTGATCTTTAACATTAAAATAACCGGAAAAATCACCAGCCACATCTGAAAAAGAAGGGCAATGATCACTTGCCCTGAAGAAACTGAAAAATTTACCGCACCAGCTTCCATAACCACACCTCTGCAATTAGTAATATTAGGAACTCGACACTGCCCCGGATGAAGGCTTGTTGGCAAGAAGACCTTCAACAAACTGCGCCAGCACACGACTGTCACGGGGATGAATATCATTAAAGAAAACAGCTGTATTAAATTCATTTTTACCAGGAATATTCTCGGTACGCACCACCACACCGCCGCAAACAACTTTCTTGGTGGAAACCTTGCCCATCTTGCGGACTGGCAACATCAGCATGACCTGGATCTTTGTCATGGGCTCAAGGTATGTACTGACACGGCAATATACCCCCGAAGAACTTATATTCTTTGTTTCCGTAACAACATCCGCATCCCCGGAAAACAACTTTACAGGAAGACAATTATCAACACGAGGCTGCCGGCGCTTTTCAGGCAAATGCTGCTGGACCACAATGCAACTCCTTTACAGTGACTTGACAAATCGCGCCACTTCCTCATTCGGCCGAAGCTGATCATCAAGGAACTCAAGGCCGATCTGAAAATTCTCCGACAGGGGCTGAACCCTGACCCACACGACCTTTGCCGGAAACTCCAAGACCCTCGCCTCATCACGTAGCTGAACCCGGACCGTCACAAGCGTATGCAACGGCAAAAAATCTGTCGAAAAAATGCGCAAACCACCCTGGCTGATATCCTGAGAAAGATTTCCATCAAACACATCCCGGCTTAAACGGGACACCTTGACCGACCGCTTAAACGTCACCCGCCTGTAACGACGTGTATCAACAGATCTTTCCATAACCGTCATATTTAATCTCCCGAGAAATCAAGTATACCATAGAAGAAATAGAGTAAAATATTTTTTAGACGATTTTCTGCTGCTCGCGAATTGTAACTCATAGTGCGACAAATTTGAGCTTTAAGATCAATTGTTACCCTGCAAGCATTCCTTTGCCATTTCATTCGCAGTCTTGTAACCCAAAATCTTCCTAAGATAATTGTTCATCCAGTCCTGAATCCATTTAACCCGCTCCTCACTGACATCTGCTATATCAGTGCCCT
>JAZDPD010000231.1:0-7287 GCA_043798045.1 Candidatus Omnitrophota bacterium
CTTAGAAGGTAGTCCGTGAGCGTTTACAAACTTTGTATGCCGTGCACCCAATTGGCGGGCACGCTTGTTCATAAGTTTCACAAATTCTTTTTCGGAACCTGCCACGGCCTCCGCCACAACAACAGCCGCATCGTTAGCTGAATTCAAAAGAATGGCAAAAACAAGATCTCTGATGTGATACTGCTCACCCGGTTTGACATTAATCTTGGACGGCTGAACCCGCGTAGCCCGAGAACTGACACGAACCACTTTATCCAGGGGCAGACGTTCAAGCGCCAAAAGCACGGTCATCACTTTAACCGTACTCGCCGGCAAAACCTTCTGGTGGACATTCTTACCGTAATAACGGACACCCTTGGAGCTGTTGCTGAACAACACAGCTTCAGCGGAAACTTTATAACCAGCCCAAGCACAAGTAACAAAGTTAATCAGAAAGACCAAACAAAAAAGAAACTTTATCATACGTGCGTATGCCATTACTGTCCGATATGTCTTGTTATTGCCCAAGCTCATTAGAATGAAAAATTCACGATAGGAAAGAATTTTCGTTTCCCTTGCTCATGTATATTAATAAGGCCAATCTGAACCCCTTCGAGCCAGCGCGCCCTGTTGACCAGACCGATCTGTAACCCCGATGATTCACCCGCATTGTTATAAAGGCCAATTTGAAGCCCTTTCTGCCTTGATTCCACTTTATTGATAAGCCCGATATCAATACCCGTCACATTAAAGTTATCACCATAAATCAGGTCCAGCCGAAGCCCTTTAACATCATCATAACTATCTACCAGCTGCACCGGATTAATAACAGCAACCTGCAACGGTGCTGCAGATGCCTTATCCAAAAAGATAGTGACTGAAATCATAAAGAAAAAGAGAATATATACAACTTTTCTCATAAAGAACTCCTTCAAATTATATGAATTTAGAATAGTGAGTGTCTAAACAGACATGTACCCGGCTGATCAGCCAGTCACCAAGGAGGATAGATCAGATGCGGCGCTTTGAAGATAAAATAGAAAAAACGAAACGGGACTGACGTGTGTTCCATCAGGCTATGGCGAAAATACACAAAACCAAGTAAGAATATTCTACAATAAGTCATCTACTGTCGAAATTAACACATATACATTTCTTGTCAACATGAGAATAAAGAAAATAGCTCTTAAAATACCTGAAGCGTTCGATCCTGAACGAGTTTAAACATCGAGAAAACATCTATAGCATTACTTCCATTACCCGGACGCAAGGAAAAACTTCCGGTGGACGCAGACACTTCTGGCTGCATACCCCCTAGAAATGATGCATTATCTTGTATCCCCTCAACCGTTGGCATGATACCGACGATAGATTCATGCACATGGTTAACCGCCTCATTCTTGATGATAGTCAACGTACCGTTAACGTAACTGAACGCATACCCCAGAAGCGACGTGTACCCGCCGGGAGTAATGGTATAGACGCCAACATGCGTTGCGCCTTGTGATGACCCTGAATACGATAGCGTACCGCCAAATGCCGATGAGAGGGCATCCCCGTTAAGCAAAGTACTGCCGCCAGTAGCGCCATTTCCGCCAGAAAATTCAACCCCATCAAACTCTTTGCTAAGATCATTCGCCGTAACAGTAACCGCAGGCTGTTCCCTGTAGATCGCGAACTTCCCGGCATCCAGAGGTGTTACAAAATTACTACTCCCGGAAACCTCATCACTGTTGTAACGAAAATGCCCGCTGCCGGCTGTTACCAAATCCGTCAAGCCAGTACTCCCGCTAACACTCCCGGAATATAGCGTCACCCTCCCGCCAGCCCCGGTCGTAATCGTTCCCCCACTGACAATGATATTCCCACCCGTAGATGTACCTGCAGCCATATTTTTCCCAGCGTTAAGTTTTGCCGCCGAAACGCTTGTATCTGCCGTTGCAATGGATCCGGTTAATGTCAAATCATCTGTTAACGTTGCAACATCTATAATCGCATTGGCATTGACCGCACCCAGTGTCATGGCATTAGCATCCACCAAAGAAACATTATTCCCTGAAACAACCGATACAGCACCTGTAAAATCATTGCTGACATTACTCAATGTAATATCGTTGTCTGTCCCGGCCGTCAGGGTAGTTGTTCCGGCAACAGTCAAGGCAGCAGATTGCGTCAGACTCCCGCCAGAGGCCGATGTATTAACAGTGAGATTCCCTGCCGCAACAGAAATAGCTGGCAAAGCATTATTGGCTGAGCAGCTTCCGCTGGTCGTAATTGTAATGTTCCCATTCTGCAAGGTAGCGTGCCCAAGCGTACCGTTTCCACTCAACATCGCATTATTACCATTATTCTGATTGGCACTTGCCGCGACAGACAGCAGACCACCATCAGTCGTATAGGCCGAACTATCCTGAATATTGAATCCTGTACTCCATTGCCCCGATCCAGGGTTATTCACACTGGCATTGCCAGTCAAACTCAACCCGCCGCTGCCGGCATGTAAAGTGCTGTTGGACAACAACACACCATTGCCATTACCGCCATCCGTTAAAACATACCAACCATCCCCGCGCATTGTCATTGACCCCGTCACTGCAGTGTCTATGCTGGCATAACCAATGGATAAGCCGCTGCCGCCATTCGTGCCGCCTTGCCCCCACATCCAGATCAAGCCCCCATTGGAATTAATTGTTACAGGGCTTCCATTTGTTCCCGCGATATTAATCCCTTTATCACCTGCCACACCAGTTGCAATGGCAGCAGCACTGCAACTAGTACTTGTACACACACCCCCACCCATCACAATATTACCACCTGCCGTCGTGATCGTTTTGCCAGCATTAATTATAATCCCGCCCCCAGCCACAGTATCTGTATCTGCATTAAGGACCAGGTTTAGCGCACCGCTTGAAGATGTCATGTTGCTATTAATTGTAACGTTACCTACAGCTTTAAGTGATACAGTTGCCGTACCAGCTTCAGTCTTGGTGATCGGCGCATTCAATGTTATTGAACCCGATGTAATCGTATTTAAGGTCACAGCCGCTGTTGCCGTATTATTTAAAACAACCCCGTTAACACCGTCGACAGAAGCAATAGAAAAATCACTGCTGGAGCGTGTTACTGTAGTATCGCCCCCTACCTTGAGTGCCAAATTTGTAAAACTGAACGTGCTGTCAGTTAAAGTAGCGCCCCCGCCAGCCGTTACCGCCAAATTAGCCGCGGCCACACCGCCAGCAGAAGCCGTCACGGTGCCGCCGCTCCTGATATGGACCGTTGAAGCCGTCGTAGACATGTCGCTGTCAAAAGTAACATTTCCGCCATCTTCTCGCCCGATAGCAAGCGTTGACGCATTAAATAAACCCAGTGTTGGATTTAACGCCGCACCGAGTGTTATCGTATTGGCGGCTGTCAATTGTTGCAACGTAATCTTACCTGTGCCGCCGTTGGCCGTTACGATACTAGTCACATTCACATTATTGCCGGTAAGCGTAACATCACCGCCGGTATTTGTTAGTGTCCCTGCCGTTACATCGATCGTGTCATTGATTAACTCAAAAACACTTGAAGCTGACAAAGATGTATTCCCCACAACTTTGGTCGTACTTGTCGCATCATTCCGCCCGATTGTAATATGACCAAAACCGCTTAATTGTCCCAACGCGGCCGATGAAATGAGCATGGTGCCAGTCCCTGCCCCTCCTACATCAACTGTGGTCCCTACGTTGTAGGGTTTGAGCGTGATCGATCCGCCATTACCCGTAAATGTATTGTTAAATAAAAAATTGTTGGCTGTCAGGGTCAGATCAGCTCCGGCACTGGCCATGGCCGCCGTCTCGTTGAACGTCACAGTCCCTGTTGTTGTAATCCCGGAGCCTGTCCCAAACGTTAAAGGTGCGGCTATTGTTACGTCGGCCGTTGAAGAGATCAATGAATTGATCTGTGTTCCGGTCCCACCAAAAGTTGCCGTACCAGCCCCCAAGCTCATCCCTCCGTTAACCTGCACCGTACCGGTCATATTGCTGGTAAAACTTCCGCCCGAAGTTGAAACAAGCCCATCAAGCTGGACATTGACAACACTAGAGTTAGCCAACGCAAAACGAGTACCAGGTGTTACGGAAACACTGCCGCCATTCGTTGTAATAGTTCCTAAAACCCTGATCGGCAATGCAGCTGATGAGCGTTTTGTATTAAAAATAACATTCCCGCCGTGCGTAAGAAGATTTCCAGCATATATTGAATACGTGTTCGAAGGCCCAGCCTGTGAACCACCTTGTAACGTCAGATTACCTGCCCCCAGAAGGTTAATAGTATCTAAAACATCCATCGTGAAACCACCTGCCGAAGAAGGCGAACTTTCATCATTGGAAAAGAAGGAAATTGATGTGGCTTGCAGCGTTAGTTCACCATCCGTTGTTAAATGATTTATACGTATGTTGTTTGTGGCTGTCAAAATGACGTCACCCGTCAAAGCTTCCAGGACAGTTTCCGGGATGACATAATTTCCGCCATCATCATGATTACTCCAATTCGCATAAACGCCTGTTTGCCCGTCAGAACCATCAACAATCGTTATATCGTTGGGATCCAGCAAAATCAAGCCATCCTTACCGTTTGAAGCTTTTAGGTCAGCAGCCCCGAAGAAACCAAGGTTTTCTTTACCTGACACTTCAACCTTGCCGCCATCACCGGCCAATAAACCGCCGCGCGCCAAAATTGAGCCGCTGAAGAATGTTCGTCCATTGCTCCAGACCACCACTGTGCCGGCATTGCCGCTATCCGTTGCATTGGCATTCAGTAACGCACCCCTCAAGACCGCCACATCCTTTGTTGCATTACGGATCGAAGCATCAGCGCCCTGCCAACCGCCGCCAACATAAATTTCTCCGCCTCCCGTGGCACCTTGTGCCAGCAATCGAGATTCCCCATCAATCAGAACATCATCGCCAGTCACCACAACGCGCCCACCTGCCGCCGTATCGGAAGATACATCCAGTGTTCCTGTCACTGTCGTCCGTCCATGGTCACCGGCATCCAGAAGAATGCGTCCTCCCTGTTGAACAAGCCCCGTTGCTTCAATCACACCGTTATTGTTCACCACTGCACTGGTCAAATCATCCGCAGCCTTGGCTGTCATCACCACTAACCCGTTATCCGCTTTAATCAAACCGTTATTCTGTGCCAGGGCATCAACAGCCCCTTGCTCTACATTAAAGTTAACCAATTGATCCCCTGAAAAATCCAGGCTCACTTTATCGGCGGCGGCCATCAACACCCTCCCGTCGGGCGAAAGGATATCACCCGTGTTTTCAACCACCGGACTCAAGAACGCCACATAGCCGCCATCCGCTGTCACAATCCGACCCTGATTCATAACCGCGGACGCCGTCCCCTTGTTTTGAAATACGAAATTCCCCGTCATAAATTGTTCATTAGAAATATCCAGCGAAGACGCCACCAGCCCCCCCACATCAATCTGCGCCGAAGATCCGAAAATAATTCCCGCCGCATTGATCAAGAAAACCTGGCCATTCGCCGAAAGCCTTCCCATAATCTGTGACGGCGAAGCATCGAGGATTCGATTCATTGAAACACTGGATGTGGACGGCTGTACAAACTGCACCGCGGCACCAGATCCAACATTAAACGTTGACCAATTGGCCGCCATGCGATCCGTATACTGATTGATAGTCATTTGACTTGCAGATGAAGAAATAAGACCCGCACCGAAGATGATCTCGCCCCCCGTTGGCAGTTCATTGGTTTCCACGGCCATAGCAGGTGAATAAACAGCGAATAATAAGAAAATAATTGAAAAACAAAGACGAAAGAATCGATTCATGATCTTCACGATAACTCCTTTGATGAACGACAGACTATTTGAATGCACTAACAAGACTCATCGTTACAACCGAGGTTAAAACCAGATGGTAGCCTGCGCCCAAAACCGTCCCTTATCAGAACGATTATCAACATGATGATCCAACGTGTCTCTTCCGGGATTCTTGCCAATGGTATGTGCATAAGAAAACTGGAGGCGGTAACTACCCTTCTTCTGGATATTTATCCCGGGGCCAAATCCGGAAATCCAATAATGATTACGTCCGGAAATATTGGTTACTGAGTTAGCCCACGTATTTTCATACATTTTCACATAGCCCGCATCGATGAAGCCAATAAACTGCGTCTTGGCCCAGGCTGGCGTAAACGGCAGATCCACGCGCTTTTCAACCGTAAAAATATGACCTTCTGCACCGGATGCTTCCCCGATCGGATATGCACGCACACCGTTGGGTCCGCCCAACGTGATCTTTTGGGACGAATCCAGATTACGGTCCGCCAACTGGCCGCGCGCAGAAAGAAATAGAGAAATATTTCGCCAAAGCTGCTGCAATCGTGCCGCCGCATAATTCATCCTGGTAAAATGACCCTTGGTGCAGGCACCAGCCTCATCATCTTCCCTGCCGTCCGTGATACTATTCCTGCCAGCGCTGACAGATATCAGAAAACTCGTTAGTCCGCCATGAGCAAAATCATCATAAAAATTACCCGTCAGATTCACATTCCCAACAGAAATATTCCGATCACTGTTAACCTGCGAATCAATCTTGTCTTCCAACCAATAATAATCATGCCCGATGCCTATCCATAGGCTGGCAAAACGTGTCCGTTCCAAGGGATACACTATACTCGCACTTGCCGTATGCGCGCTCCCCATGGCCTTGAGATCTTCCAGTTTTCCGCCTAACTCATAGCGTAATCCACTGTAAGCCACATCCAGTAAAACGCCCTGATACCCCAGCGGCAGAGACAATTGAGCCTGCCCCTGATCCAGGTTGGCCGCATTAATATATGACATTTGCAGCAAGTCTCCGCGGCCGAAAGAATCGTGTAAAGCCACCTGCCCGATCCTTCGAAAAGACCCGGTGTAACGGTTGCCAAAATTGTCGCCGGAAATACTTCCCGAAGCCCACGGTCCTTCCGCCGCATGAAGTGTAATACGTGAAGTACCTGGAACCTCACCTTTATCAAGATAGGCACGCGCGCTTAAACCGGAAAGGTCATTGATCAACAAAACAGCCCGCTCGACACTCCCCAGGAGAATCGTCTGTCCCTCCGGAATCGCACGGCCTGAAATATTCTCAACCAAATGCCTGTTAACGCGATACGGCTTATCAAGCACAACATTCACCTGACCCTCCAGTCGTCCGGCAATAATAACGATCTTAACCATCCCCGCTGTCACGTCCTGTCCGGGAAAATACGCCCGCGACAAAAGATAACCCTTCTTTTCTCTTAAATAGGTGG
>JAZDPD010000012.1:0-8310 GCA_043798045.1 Candidatus Omnitrophota bacterium
TTGCGCTTGATGTTACAATTTCTCTGCTCCATAGATCTCCTGTTCTTTGTTTTGTCGACTAACTTACAAAGTAACAGTTTTTGCTGATCTATGGAGCTCTTTTAAATTTTTCCTGTCGCACTTGTGATTACAATTTTCCCATCATCGCCCGAAGCATCAAAAATAACCCTTGCACTGCCCCTCGGGTCTTTTATAATAAAAAACTATGTTAAGAAAATGTATTTTAATCTTTATCCCCCTTTTGATCCTGGCCGTCAATGTTTTCCGTTTCATTAACCTGGAAAACATTCCTTACGGCGTACAAATTGATGAACAGACATCCGGCGTAACCCTGGCCTGCCTGGCGCAAGAAGGCACCTCGCCTCTGGGAAACACGCACTACCCCCTTTTCGGCTATAACAGCTTCGGAACACCAACAACCCCGACCTACATGTACCCTGGCCTATTATGGGTCAAGGCTTTCGGATTTTCCATGGGCTCCCTACGGGCCTTCACAGCCTTTTCGTTGATCATTGCCCTGTGGGGATTATTCGCGATCGGCAAAACCATCGGCGGTACACGCTGCGGTTTATGGATTATGGCTGCGGCCAGCATTTCACCCTGGACATGGACCCTTTCACGCATTGCCTGGGAATCCACCTTCATGCTGCCTTTCCTCATCTGGGGATTATTTTTCTGCCTCATCGGCAAGAAATACTGGCACTTTATGGCCGCAGGCTTTTTGATGTGTGCGGCAGCCTATTCATACCCGCCAGCCAGACTTCAGATCCCATTTACTCTCGCCACCCTGACCATTTACGGCTGGCTTGTGCTGCGCTGGAAACCATCCCAAATCATCACCCTGGGGCTTGCTTTTCTAATCACCGGCATCCCTTTGATTATCATGTACCTCAACACCACATCCATGGCCGCGCGCTTTAATGAACTTTCGATCACCAATCCGGCGTTCCTTGCCCGTATCGGAAAAACAGCCTCTCCCTTTGATCTGTTGACAATCATCTGCCAGAATTTCCTTACCTTTCTGACGCCTGACTTCCTGTTCTTCAAGGGAACCCCCCTGAACATGACCCTTACTACCGGTCGACAGGGGATCATGAGCTGGCTGGATGTAACGGCTGTGCTGGTGCTTTTTCCTGCTATATTCCTGAACAGGAAAAACAGGCCGCTCCCGGTACCTGCCATGCTTTTTGCAGGACTACTGATTATCAATTTACTCATCGGCATTCTTCCCGCCACGCTCATATCAATCGATAATCCTCATCCGCTGCGCACTGTGGGATCCTGGCCTTTTGCCATGCTGGCCACAGGCATCATCATCCACAAACTGACAGAGCGCTTCGCATGGACCACAATCCCCGCTATCCTGATCCCGACTGCTTTTGCATGTGTTTTTCTCACGCAATATTTCAAGCAATACCCTAAAGAAAGTGCGGGGATGTTCAGCGTCTGGACTCTGACAGAAGCCAGGAAAGCCAAAACTGAAAATGAATGGATGGACTTCCTTTACCGCTACCACCCGCACATGTTCACATCCCGCTATTTCCTCATGCGCTACCACGGTGACAGCTGTGCCGCCGCCAGAACAACATGGGAGAAACTTTACCCCATGTTCAAAAATATGGCCGCGCAACAACACAACAAGCGCTAAAAGGAAATACCATGCGGACCTTGATCGTGATCCCGTGTTTCAACGAAGCCGACCGCCTGGATCCGCGTACATTCCTGGATTTTGCGCAACAACATCCGCACATCCATTTCCTGTTCGTCAACGACGGCAGCAGCGATAACACACAATTGACCCTTGAGGCCATGGCCCGGCAACTGCCCGGGGCCATCAGCACCCTGGAACTGCCCAGGAACAAAGGCAAGGCCGAGGCGGTACGTGAAGGCTTTCTGAGAGGGTTTACCATGAACGCGGAATTCATCGCATTCTTTGACGCTGACCTGGCAACGCCCATTCAAACCATTCTGGAACTTGAAACAGCCATGAATCTCGAACGCAAAGATATTGTCATGGCCGCACGCGTGCAACTGCTGGGACGCGCCATTGAACGCAACCCGTGGCGCCATTACGCCGGACGCCTTTTTGCAACCACCGCATCCATTCTTTTAAACCTGCCGGTTTATGACACCCAGTGCGGCGCAAAACTCTTCCGTGTCACCCAACGCCTCAAGGCGGTGTTTGCCGCCCCCTTTACGGTCAAATGGATTTTTGACGTCGAAATACTGGCCAGGTTCATCATCACCGAACAAACCGGGGCACCTGCCATGCGTCAAATCTGCCTGGAATATCCTTTGAAAGAATGGATCGACAAGAAAGGGTCCAAGATCCGCCTTGTCGACTTTCTGACCAGCGGCATGGACCTTGTCAAAATCTTCCTCATGCTAAAGAAGAAGTCCCTCTCCGGCGCCTGAGAATGGCCCACAAGAAGATGATCATCAACAAGCACGCCGAAACAGCGGACATAATTTCTCCCGCCACACGCACCGGTGTATGTCCAAAAACAATCTTGACGGCATGCTCGCCGGGCGGCACCACAAAAAGGATCATGCCGTAAGGATTATCTGACAAGATCTTCACAGGTGCCTTATCCACATAAACCTGCCATCCCGGAAAAAAGAACTGGTGAAATGCCACGACCGCCGGCGATTTGGCATCAACGATAAACTCATGCCAGACACCCCAGATCCGGCGCGGATCGCGGATCTGGGCTAAACCCCGTACAACCTCATAACGCTGTTGCGGCGCCACCATGGGAATATGCTTGACGTCAACCGGCAAGTATTCCATATTATCGCTTGGGCGTGAATTAAACAGGAACGTACGGATATCTTTCAGGTCATACGACTTATATTCCGCAATACCCACAAACTGATTGTTCATACCCAGAATAATCGCAATAGCCACGGCCGTAATCAGCCACTTTTTCCAATCCTTGCACCAACAGGCCATGCCTCCGACCAGAAACGCCATGATAAAACAAATGATGACAAAAAGCCGCCACGGATACTGGATATACTTTGCCAGGAAGAATCCGTCCCAAAGCGGTATTGAGTTTTTCAATGTCATGAATGCCAAAAAAACACCGACCACAAACCAGAAATACCCATGCAGCACCTTTTTCCGGTCAGACCGCCAGAAAAACGGGAGGACCGCCACCACCAGGCCAACCATCCATAAATGCGCTTCCCCCAATTTAAACGAACGCCCCATGCCCCAGCTGATCCCCCCATATGTCCACGGCGCGGTAATCAATTGCTTGAACGTCATGAAATGATGATGATAATCCCAGGCACCGACAAAATTCCTGTAAATGGTCACATGTGCCGTTTCAACAAACGCGGGCAGCCAGAAATACGCGGTAACCCCCATGGCCAATACCACAGCCCCTGCCGATAACAATAATTTATTTAACCAATCCCGCGGCGACAAGGCGCAGAGAAAAAGAACATAAAACATCATGACCGGAAAAAAGAAGACCGTCATAATATTATGACAAAGGATAAGCCCTCCTGTAGCCACAACAGCCCACAGGAATGCCGGGATAGTCCTTTCATCCACAAGCCTTTTGTAACGCCAGGCCATGAAGGGCAAAAATGCGAAGGCCAGGAATTCGGCATTTGCTGACCGTAGATAAATATCACACAGATGAAACGGTGCAAACAGATAGGCCACCGCCGAAAGGACCCCGCCTGCCCGGCCCCAATACTCCCGCGCAAACCAGTACATGGCCATCCCGGAAAACAAAAACCCGAAGATCACCACCAGGTTCAACGCCAGCATGTACTGATTTAGCAACAGTCCCAACGCAGCCGTCAGATAAGAAAAGAGCGGCGCATAGAAATTAAGCAGCGGATAACCATAACCCAGGTTGATATCCGGAAGCCAGCGCCCGGCCACTTGCCCGTCCTGCCAAACATGGGCCACCCCCACCGCACGCACCAGCGCACTCTGATTATCTTCCATATGCCTGATCTCTCCCGAGAAAAAAGGCCTGGCTGCCACCAAAACAAAGAAAATGACAACACCCGCCAGAACCCAATCCTTGATACGGTCATTCTTAAAGAAACGTTCCAGCCGTTGTTTCATCATGACTCCTGACAATTTTTCAGAATTTTTCAGGGTGAGTTTTCAACCTGATATGAATCCGGGTCATCTTCCCGTAGGTGTTGAATGAAACATCGCGCGCGGTAATTCAAACTTCTCCACCACAGGCTGATTAATACCGCCCCGTTTGACAAAAATAATCGTATACGCATCCACAAAAACCGGCGCCCACAACGGATCATCCACACGTCGCAATAAAAACGGCTGTGCCCAGGGCGTCTGGTCATGACGGAAAAAATAGATCACCTGAAAACCATACTGCCGGTCAACCGCCACCCAAAGTGCATCATTCTCCTGCATCGGTGTATAAACCTTGGAAAAGAATTCAACAGGATATGCCTCCGGACGATTGTCAACAAACGGGCGTTCTTGCGGAAACAAATGATAAATAAGGTATCCGCCGATATCGTAATTATTGAAAATCGGCCCCTTTAAACCATTGGCTTTGAAAAAACCAGCCGAACCATTCACCTCCGGCATCAAGCCGGCCCATACCTGCGGATAAGCAAGAGTCGACAGTAAACTGCGCCGGCACGCCGCAGGCTCGGCCGAAAGAAGGAAACGCGTTGAATTTAAAGGTGAAAGGAAAAAACCCGGATTTAGCGCCGCACCACCCAGTAACACCATCACCGCGGCTTTTACCAGACGGCTGACCCACACACCCCAGGTTTGAGGTGACAACACGATGATCTGCTGCAATTGAAAAGCAACAAAAGGAATAAAGAAAAGCCCGAACATGGCCATGGCCCTGACCGCCTTCAACGACATCAGGCCAAAAAATATAAGCACAAGGATATCCAACACCACCGCTTGCCATCGACGTTCCAGGGCAAAACGCACCCCCAGCAAAACGACAGATACCGACAGAATGCCCGCAAGATACGGATAAACAAACTGACCTGGAAAACGCTGCAACATGAAGAATAAACTCTGGTTCTCCACCAGCTGATAGCCGTATTCACGAAAAATATTCAATGGCTCCAGAAAGCCGGACAATCCCGAAGGATTAAGTAATGAAACACCCGCAGCACTGACACCCACAAAGATCATTGTCTTCCAGAGGCCCCGCTGGCGATCAGTGAGCAACGCTTCTACGATAAAAAATGTCATGAGCGCAAAACCCGTAAAGAAAAGAATGTGGCTGTTGATCCATACAAACTGAATAACAGGTATGGCCCAAAGCCACCGCACGGATGCCCAGCGTGCCCGAATCGACCAAAGGATCAACAACTCAAGGCCGAGAAATAACGTTGTAAACCCTTCTGGCCGGATTTCCACACGGTAAGCCAGTAGCGGCAGTGACAACAACGCCATGAGCATGGCGTTCCAGAACCCGGCCCAGCGCCAGGCAACCGCGAAAAACACAAGCACCGTGACCACCAGGATCGCCGTGTAAAAAACAGAAAGGGCCAGAAACCCACCCATCTGCTGCACCCAAAACATGATAACGCCCGCACCCCAATGGTGGCAAATCGTCGGGAAACCCGGATGGGTATAAGCGTAATAGTTCGTGGAAAGAATTTCCTTGGACTGAGAAAAAATCGCCCCGTTATGGATATGCCGACCAAGGTCTGCTGTAATGAGATTGATCTTCGCCGAACACTGCAGCCATAAAACAGCCACAAAAAGCGCCAGGAAAAGACCGCGCACCAGCCACGCCCAAAAAGGATGCAGGCCGCGCTTAATCACGCGCATCCTCCATGGCCAAAAGCGCTGCTTCAATATCCTTAAGGCGCAGCATGCCCAGCAATGCCTGTGCGTGAGTCGCTGCCTTTTCCTGATCAATGGCCATGAGCATGGCCTGGACCTTGGGAATGTAGCGCGCATCAAGGCTGAACTTGCGGACACCAATGCCAACCAAAAATGGCATATAGCGCGGCTCATGCGCCATATCACCGCAAACAGAAAGGTCACACTTGCAGCGCTTGGCCGCATCCACAATCTGCTGGAGCGCCCTTAAAACGGACGGATGATGCGGCGTATAAAGATCTGCCACTTTCTCATTCGTGCGGTCAACCGCCAGCATATATTGCGTCAGGTCATTTGTACCAATGGAAAAGAAGTCGGCTTCGCGTGCCAGCTCATCGATCATGGGCAATACAGAGGGCAACTCCACCATCATGCCCAAAAGGGGCTTCGCTTCAAACGTCGGGTCACTCTTTTTTAACTCAGCCATGCACTCAAGCACAACAGACTTGGCATCAAACCATTCGTCCATAGAAGAAATCATCGGGAACATGATACGCACGCCCCTCCCCGCAGCGCCTTGCGCCGCCCGCAGGATGGCGCGAATCTGCTGAATAAAAATATCCTTATGCCTCAGGGAAAAACGGATAGACCGCAGCCCCAGAAAAGGGTTAGCCTCCTTGCTGTGATCGTAATACGAAAGCATTTTATCGCCGCCGATATCCAGCGTGCGAAATGTCAGCTCGCGGCCTTTCATCATCTCGACCAGCCGGCGATAGATCACATACTGTTCCTCCTCGGCGGGAAAATCACTGCGGACAATGAAGGGAAACTCCGTGCGGTAAAGCCCGACACCTTCAGCCGCAAAATCTTCCGCCACCGCCGCATCACCCAGAAGGTTGATATTTGCCAGAAGATGGATGCGCGTCCCGTCCCGGGTAAAGGTTTGCGGGCGCACCGAAAGCCCGGGGGCACCGGACTGCGCGCGCAGCAATTGCTGTTCCGTAAACCTGGCCACAATATCCTTGTCCGGGTCAATGAAGATGTTACCCAGGCTGGCATCGATGAGGATGCGCGTATCCGCCGGAATATCCAGTAAACAAGGCTCATCAGCGATCACCAGCGGAATGTTAAGCGAACGCGCCAGAACAGCCACATGCGAAGTTACACCACCCGAAAGAAGGATAATCCCGGCGACATTCAAAGAACCTAATTTCAAAACCTGTGACGGCAAAAGTTCCCGCGCGATCACGACCTTCCCGGATAAAGCCCCCTGGGCCTCATCCCTGCCCGTCAAATGATCCAGGATACGCCGGCCCACATCCATCACATCATATTTCTTCTCGCGCACATAATCATTGGACATGCGGGAAAACCGCGCCACATACGACTGCACCACATCGCGTACTGCATCCAGCGGATGAGTACCCGCGCGCACTTTCTCTTCCATGGCCCCTAAAAAAGCCTGGTCCTTGAGCATCATGATCTGGGCCGCAAAAATCAAAGCCGCCACATCAAAAAGCTTGACCTCGATCTGGCGCTGCATGGCCTCAAGGTCCTTCTCGGTTGCTATCACCGCCCGGCGCAGATCCTCGAGCGTCAAGGGCGCCCTCAGACCAGAAACATCCAGCATTTCCAATGACGGGGCTTCAATGAATGCCGAGCGTCCGTCAGCAAAACCTTCCGAGCCCACCCGGCCTTTAACAAACTTGGGCAGCGGCTTGCGCACGGCGGCCGGCATGGCAACGCGCAAAGGCATATCGATAGAAATGAGCAGCTTGGCCATTTCAATGGTCGTGGCCAATTGCGATGTGATCGCCCGGAAAATATTCACATCCTCGGGCAGAAAATAATTTTTCTTTTTACTCTGCAATGTCATGGCCCCCACACGCGTCTGTCCGCGCAAAATAGGCACCGCCATGAATGAGGCAAAAATCTCTTCTCCAATACCGGCAATGAATTTAAACTGCGGATCTGTCATGGCATCCCCCACCACCACAGGGCGCAATTCACTGAAAGCAAGCCCGGTCAGCCCTTCTCCGGGTTTAAGGCTCACATGACCGATGGATGATAACAAAAGCCCCTTGGTCGCCCGCAGGACAAGTTCATTCTGGTCTTCATAAAAAAGGTAAATGGAACACACATCCGCTTCCATATGCAGCGCAATGGTATCAACAATATTTCTCAAAAGTCCGTCAAGATTGGACGTATCCGTAAACAATGCGGCAAGCTCGCCAAGATCACAGATAAGTTTGGAATGGTCGCGGTTCATAAGTCCCCAGGCAAATACATCAATTCAACCGATCATGAAAACAAGCACTATTTATACCAGACTTAGCCCGCGTATACAATAAGAAACCCGCACCTGGAGTTACCAGCGCGAATTGTAACTCATAGTGCGACAAAAATAAGCTTTAAGATCAATTGTTACCCTGCAAGCATTCCTTTGCCATTTCATTCGCCGTCTTGTAACCCAGAATCTTTCTGGGATAATTATTCATCCAGTCCTGAATCCA
>JAZDPD010000266.1:0-3991 GCA_043798045.1 Candidatus Omnitrophota bacterium
TGAAAGTAAAGATTGTTGCAAAAAGTAGTTATACGATCTTTTTGAATAGAGCAAACCAGTTGTATGAAATGATGCTTGTTGCGAAACAAAAGGAATATTGGGCGGCTTTAGGTGTCAACGCGGTTCATTGTGCGATCGCGCTTAACGATGCGATTACTGTTTGTAATCTGGGGCAACGTTCCGCCGGGGAGGATCATGCCACGGCTGCAGAGCTTCTATACAGGGTGAACATCGAGGGCGTAGAGGCCCAGGCCAAAAATTATTCTAGAATTCTTGCAAAGAAAACAGCCATTGAGTATGAAGAACGAGATTTCCGCCAGGCTGACGCATTAGATATTTTCAAGCAAGTCGAACGGTTCTATCAGTGGGGAGTTAGTAAACTGCCTTACCAGGCGTAAATCTGATCTTTTATCATATGCCCTGGACATACAGAATTGGCCGTCATATTTGAGATTGGTCAAATGATCATTAATATGAAAGCATCGGAAATGAAACGATAACAAACTTTAATATCTTACCCGGAAAGATGGACTATCTTCAGGGCGTTTATTTCTTTTGTCATACATGGCCGTTGTTTGAATGCTTGCATGTCCCAACCAATCTTGCACTTTCCGCAAATCCTCACCATGTTCTAAAGCGTTGGTAGCTGCCGTTGCCCTGAGTGAGTGTGGCGAGAAATTATTCACGTCAATGCCAACCTTTTCCGCGTAGGCATTTAAGATTCTATACACCGAAATAGGGGAGAGGGACTTCTTGATATTTTTTCCGTTATTGCTGATTGAGCGGAATAACGGCATTTTCTGATCTTTGGCGTCGGGTAAAGACGCTAAATAATCATTTATAGCCCGCAAGGTATGTGGATTGATAGGAACATACCTTTCTTTATCGCCTTTGCCCAGAATCTTGAATTGTTGGGTATATCTGCAAGTAGAGGGGTAAATCCCCACAGGATTTTAATCAAGTTGTTTATTCCCAATAGGATGCCGCAGAAATCCTTGCCCAATTTAAGCCACTTCCAATTGCATTAATTTCGGGAGTGAGAATTTCAAGGCTTTCTTAAGAACAGTATCCGAAAAGTCATACTCGCCTTGAAGGTTCACATGTTGCCAAGTGACAACAGAACCGTTTTTTATCGTCTTTATAATACGTTCCCGTTCAGCCGGATCCTTCGTTTTTGAGATCACATCCGAGAGATACAAATAATTCCAGCAAATAATAGCGTTCTCAATCAAACATTTACAGGAATCCGCCCTGAGCTGGCCCTCCTTTGTTTGTTCCTGGAATTCGTGGTCGCTTCCAAAGAACACGGCCTTGGCAAATTTATTAATGCTTTCTGTTTTATTTAACTGCTTCTCAATAGTCTGACGAAGCTCGACGTCGTCAATGTACCTCAAAAGGAATATTGTCTTAATAAGCTTGCCAAAATTCTTTATAGCCCGATAGAGGGGGTGCTGCCGTGAGTAATGGCTCAAGCGTTGGAATAATTGGGAAGCCGTTGTGTGCTTGAGCTTGATAGTGACCACTAATCGCAGGATGTTGTCCCATTCATCCTCAATGGCCTTGATATCGACCTTCTGATCAGGAATGATGAGATACCCCTTGGCCTTAAATATTGAGCGCACTTCGGTGGCGAATAATCTTTGTTCCCGGAAATCCCTAATCCTTGGCGCGAATGAGATTCCCAGTAAGTGGGTAATGGCAAAGACGATCTCTGTAAAACCGTGTGTGTCGGTGGAGTGGATGTCGCTGTTAACGACCTCATTTTGCATCAGACCGTCAATGACGTAGGCGGCTTCCCGTTCAGAAGGGGAGATAACCGTTGAATAAAATAGGCGATGCTGTTCATCATTGAAGGTATAACTGCTGAGGCCCGTCCCTTTGCCAAAATATTTAAACGAATAATTGGCATGTAGTGAATCAACGCCGATACCAAATTTCTGGCCATCGCTGCTGGTATGGGTTACTGACGTGTCTTTTTGAAAGATACGGGAAAGGCTTAACTGATCGATGAATCCCAGGATTTTATCATTGGCGGTCTTCAGACTATCACTGCTGAAGTACCAGCTGACGGTATTCTCAAGCGTGTTAGTGCTGATACTATTGGAAATTCGGGCGATCTTTCTTATACCAAGGTTACAGCCAAGGCCAATGATTCCGGCAATAATGATCTTATTGTCTGGCCGACTGCGATGGCCTTTTGTTTTCCAATGCTCCAAATAGTCAATGAAAGAAGTTGCTTTGTTGACTGTGGAAAGAATTTCGAAAAGGGGAAAGTACCGCTCATGGGAAAACAGATCCATGACCTGACTTTCCGATGATTCCCTGTCCTTGGCGGGGGGAGTGGTTACAATTAGGTTGTTATGGGGACCGATTCTTACAAAAGGGTTCTTTGAATCCAATATTCTTCGGTTGGTCACGTCGAATTGGCTATCAATGATGGCGGATATTTCCTTGATGACTTTGTGGAAGTCCTCGAAACCGGTTAATCCGGATTTTGCCAAAAGACTTTGGCGGTTTTCTTCCCAAGCTTTTCTCGGGATAAGGCACTGATCAAAGGGTCTGTATTTGTAGGAGTACAGTAAGTTCAAGGCCCCGGATTTGATACCGCTGGCGATTTCATGAAATAGGAAGACCTTGTACAGGGACACGCGCGGTTTCTTGTCATCAGCAAATACTACGCGTTCCTGATCAGGATTCAAAAAAGTTCTTGGCGCGTCTTTGCCGATGATGCCATTCGTATGCTTGTAATAATTGATGGCGTCGATGATCTTCTGGTCTGAACTGTTTTGATCAAAACAAATATGTTTGATGATCTCCGAGACACGGTTCTGGAGCTTAATGGAACAGTTTTCCAGGAAGTCATAGTACCGGTCATCCTTGACAAGCCTGTAGTCCGTCTCAAGCTTTGATATCTTTTCTTCAATTGTCTCGGCACTCGGATCCGTTTGTTTGAGGAACATCGACTGGATGGTCTGGATCTTGTTGGCATCAGTCAGGGTGTCGTTAAAAATGACATTTTTGATGTCCTGGAAGGAAAGTTTTGTTATTTTCAGGATTTCTTCTGTAACAACCTGTTTCTGGCCGCGATAGACATAGCAATGTTCCTGGTGTCTTCTTAAGGCTGTGTTATGCGCATTCCGGCTTGCATGGATCAGGGCGTCGACAAGAAGATCGTTTAGTGTGTAGTACCTGTGAATCAGAAAACACAGGAGGTACAGGTATCTGTCGACGCCACTCTGTTGAAACACTTGGTATGTAGGGGCTTTCATGACAAAGCCAGCATGATACAGGATCGTCGTGGTATCCAAATCCAGGCGGCCGATGATCGGGCTTAGATGATCGTACAATTTCTTAAAATAGATCAAGTTTTTGATGTTGCTTTTAATATGCCTAGGCCGCAGGGAATGGGAGCTCTTCTTCAGGGACGTCAATTTATAGGTCAATAAATTGGGATTGCCCCCGCAACTTTCCAGAAGGCTATCTAGATGGCGCATGTCTTCCTTGGTAATGATGGCACTCAGGGATGCGCGAAAGCTGTTCTCGTATTGGTTCAGGGCGGCGGTGATTATTTCGGCCAGAATATAATAAGTGGGGACTTCAATGCGTTTTTCTTTCAGAAAATCAACAAGTGTTGAAAAAATTACCTTTGGTCTCATGTGTCCCGCGCAGAGTTCCAAGGCCTCCTGCAGAAGCAGTTGTTTTGTTTCGTCAGTAAACGGGGTGCAACTCATGAGATCTAGAATGATCTTTTGATGACGATCCAGAGTGGTCGCTTCGTATTCGGAGAAATCAATACTTCCAGAGGGGACATGGAAGTTCTCACAGAGGAAGTCTATTTCGCTCTTCAGAAAGTCCTTGGCCCGAAAGAATTTGTTCGTGGCTTTAAAATATCCATATAACAGAACGAACCCGACTTTATTAGTAGGTGTTCGCAAAGAGCCAACGATATCGAACCCCGCGCTCGATAGACGAAAAAACTGTTTGCGTTCTG
>JAZDPD010000267.1:0-11024 GCA_043798045.1 Candidatus Omnitrophota bacterium
ATTTATTGGCGGGTTTCACGAGTATATGAAGTATTTGAAATATGGATATGGCAGATCAACGGATCAGATGTGTTTTGAAATTCGCGCGGGCAGGATGACCCGTGAAGAGGCTGTCAAGAAGGTTGGCCAGTATGAGGGGAAGATTCCGTGGAAGCATATCCCTGAGTTCCTGGAATATTTGAATATTACCCAGAAAGACTTCTTAGATAATTTTGACAGGTTCACCAATAGAAAATTGTTCCTGTGTGACGCGGAAGGCAAGCTTGTCAAGGATGCGGATGGCAACCTGATTAGGAAATATCCGGTGGTTTAAGTCTGGTAAAGGGTTGGGTGTCTATGGTGACAATCATTGATATGGGGCTGGGGAACGTTAACAGCGTCCATCGTGCGCTCAAGCATTTGAATGTTCCGAATCGGGTTTCCGCCGATGTTGCGGATATTGAGCAGGCGAGCAAATTGATATTTCCAGGTGTTGGCAATTTTTTTGAAGTTTCAAAAAGATTGTTTGCCACAGGCATGGTGGATGTCATCCGTGAACAGGTGTTGGTCAAGAAAAAGCCTTTATTGGGAATATGCCTGGGGATGCAGCTTTTGGCAAGTTATGGGGAGGAGGGCGGTGAATCCAGAGGGCTTGATTTGATTAAAGCCAGGGTGAAGCGTCTTAAAAGTGAGGGGCTGGGGTTGCGGCTGCCGCATGTGGGGTGGAATGATGTTTCTTCGCCCATGCCATTATTTTCCAACATTGAAAGCAATGCCTGTTTTTATTTTGTTCACAGTTACGCGATGGTTCTGGAAGAAAGAGTCGAAAGCGCGGCTTGTTATTACGGCGAAGATTTTATTTGTGCTGTGAAGAAGGGGAATGTTGTGGGTGTCCAGTTTCATCCGGAAAAAAGCCAGGGGCCGGGCATACAGCTGTTAAAGAATTTCTTAGACGGAGCGTGTTAATTGCTGCGCAATCGCGTGATCCCGGTTGTTCTTTTGGACGGGTACTCGGTCCTCAAGACGATTTCATTCAAGGTCAGAAGAAATTTGGGAAATCCGATCACTGTTGCCAGGATATACAATGCCCGAAACGTGGACGAGCTGATCCTTCTTGATATTGATGCTTCCAAGGAAGGGCGGCATATTGATTATTTTACGATTGAAGATGTGGCTTCTGAATGTTTCATGCCGTTGGCGGTGGGGGGCGGGCTGAAGGATTGTGATGAGATCGAGAAAGTTTTAAAAAGAGGCGCGGATAAAGTGGTTCTTAATACAACGGCATTAAGATTTCCGGAGATGATCAAGACGGCGTCTTCAAGTTTTGGCAGTCAATGCATCATCGTTTCTGTTGATGTCATCCGTCACGGGGACGGGTACAGGGTCTTTTCTCACGCCGGAGTGGATTGCAACATGGATGTTGTCGCCTGGTGCCGGCAGGCCGAAGACCTTGGCGCGGGAGAGATTTTTCTGAATGCTGTAGATCTCGACGGCAAGATGTCCGGGTATGATCTAGATCTGGTTAAAATGGTTTCCAGTACCCTGAATGTGCCTGTTATCGCTTGTGGCGGGGCATCAAAACCATCTGATTGTGCATGTGTGATACAGGCAGGCGCGTCAGCGGCCGCCGCCGCCAGTATTTTTCATTTCACACATTTTACGCCCCAGCAATGCCGGGACGCGATGCGGGATGTCGGGATCCCTGTTAGATAAAAGGAAAGGTGAATGGCGATCAAGGACCATAAAAGCAATGATAGGCCGGTAAAGTTTCTTGTTACCACCGCGCTGGAGGATTTCTGGGATACGTCCAAACCCATTATTTTTCTTGAGGAAGGGTGTTTGAGGTATAGCCGCAAGTCTTTTTGGCAGAATTTGGAACATGAGCTTATATGCTCTCCCCTGCGCGATCGAAAGGTCTATGCCAAAGCATACGCATATATCGAAGGTCTTTATGAACAAATGTTGCTGTTGTTGGCGCAGAGATTTAATGCCATACATGGCACGGATCACGGGGCGGCTTATTGGCGCATTGTCATCGGTCCCTGGCTTATGCATTATTTATTTGTATTGTATGAAAGGTATGTTTCTTTAAAGTCGGTCTTGGAACAACATCCTGATTTTGTTACCTGGGGTTTGGCGGAAAAGGATTTTGTTACGCCGGAGAATATGCCGGACTTCATTTATTTGTCCGTGGATGATCCCTATAATGTTCAAATATACACGCGTATCCTCGGGTATTTGAAGAAAGAGTACGTGGAGAAAAGCTTCACTATTGTTCGTCAGAATGTTCCTGTCAGGGCGAGTATTTCGAATTGTATTTTTAAAGCCATGGCGAGGGTTGTGGGAAGTGTCTGCCGCCCTGTTGTCGTCAAACATCCTTATTTTTCTTCTGCAAATATTAAGTTGAAAGTGTTGCTCGCGGCACGCGGGAGCATCTGTTTTGATTATAATGAAGAGGAGTGCGTATTGCCGAATATGCCTTTGGATTTTTCCAGGAGGCAAGAGTTGGCCAGTGTCCCTTTTATGGATGATGATTTTGGAAAATTATTGGCAGCCATGTTGCCGCTGGACGTGCCAAAGATCCTGGTGGAGGGTTATGCGCATGCCCAGCGCATCATGCGTCAGAAATATCCCCGGCAGCCAAAGGCAATCGTTAACAGTGATTCCTGGAGTTATGATGATATATTCAAGATGTGGGCAGCCGATTGTGCCCAAAGGGGCATTGGTCTTTACGGGCTCCAGCATGGCGGAGATTACGGGATATTGACGTATCATCCGTTGCACAGACATGAAGTGGTCATCACGCGCAAGTTTTATTCCTGGGGACTGGGGGATGGGGGGGGTCAACATGTGGTTTCCTCCATGCCTTCCACACGCATGATGGGTCGGCGTGTGATGGGTGCCAGTAATGAGAAAAAGGGTGTATTATTGGCCACCAGTGCTTTTCCAAGATATGTTTACCGGTTTCAGAATATCCTTAGTTATGACAATGAGGCATATCTTGCCTGGCAGCATCGTTTTGCAGCGGCGCTTGATCCTGTATTGCGGCGTGAGCTGCGGGTTCGTCTTTTTGTGAATGACCGTGGTTGTGACTGCGAACAGCGATGGAAGGATCAGGATCCTGATGTTAGGCTGGAACGGTTTCTGGATATGCCTTTCCTGGAAAGCCTTGAGGATTGCCGTATTCATGTGTCGGATAATCTTGGCACAACATACCTTGACGGATTGACGGCCAATAAGCCAACCATGCTTTTCTGGGATCCGCAGATTTTCGCCTACAAGCCTGAGATTGCTCCATATTTTGATGATATGCGCAAAATCGGGATCTTGCATGATTCTCCGGAAGCGGCTGCCAGTGCTGTTGGCGTTGTTTATGCGGATGTGGAAGCCTGGTGGAATGATCCGTGCAGGCAGGCAGTGATCAAGCGGTTTTGTGACGTGTTTGGAAAAACATCGCCAACCGCGATGGATGAGTGGGCCGCTGAATTTAGGCGGATAGCGAAAGAGGGTGTGTGAATGATACGCATCATCGGGTTTTGTCAAGAATTCAAAGGAAATAAGAAATGAAGATTTTGATAATTAATGTTTCTTTGCGGCCAACGTCGAATGAAAAGATCTTTCCCATTGGGTTGGGGTATATAGCGACCGCGATCAAGAACGCAGGCTACTCGTTTGATCTTTTGGACATTGATCTTTACCGTTATTCACAAGAGTATGTGGAGCGTTATTTGAAAGATAACCACTATGATGTTGTTTGCATGGGTTGTATTGTGACCGGCTATAAGATCGTTAAGAATTATGCGGCGATTATAAGGGCTGCCCATCCGGAGACGAAGATCATTGTTGGAAATTCAGTGGCATCTTCTATCATTGATACGCTTTTAACAAGGACGGCTGTTGATTGCGCGGTGATCGGTGAGGGGGAAGTGGCGATCGTTGAGATTCTTGAAGCTTTGGCGAAGGGGAGAACGCTTAAGGATGTTAAAGGGGTTGCCTTTCTTCTTGATCGAAAGGTGTTTAAGACGGCTGCACGGACGCCCATTGAGAATATTTCCTTGATCCCGCCCGTTGATTTCTCAATCTTTGATGTTGATAAATACATTGAGTGCTCCAAGATAAACGCTTGTGAGCCTTTGCCGATCCCCCGGGAGCAGGTGCGGGCGCTTCCTGTTAATACGGCGCGCGGCTGTGTGGCCAATTGCGGTTTTTGTTATCATGTTTTTAAAGGAGTCCCTTACCGGTATCGTTCAGCAGAATCAGTGGTTTCGGAGATTAAATCTCTGGTCAATCAATATGGCTTGAACTATGTTTTCTTCTGGGATGAGCTTACTTTTTTCTCCAAGAAACATACCCTGGATTTGGTGGATAAATTCATCGAAGAAAAATTACCTGTTTATTGGACGGGTTGTTGCCGTTCCAATCTTTTTGATTGTGATGATGATGTTGAAATCATTCAAAGGATGAAAACGGCAGGCTGCATCGGGATGATTTATTCTTTGGAATCTGCCGATGAGAAGATTTTGGAGGCGATGAATAAGAAAGTTAAGGTCGAGCATTTTTCCCGACAAAGCGAGCTCTTTCATAAGGCAGGACTTACGCCTTGGACGAGTTTGGTGATCGGTTATCCCCAGGAGACGCCGCAGACGATCAGGAAAACGTTTGATTGTTGTATTCAGAACCGGATTTATCCTTCTGTTGGTTATCTTCTCCCGCAGCCCGGCTCTCCTGTTTACGATTATGCGCGGCAAAACGGTTTTATCCCTGATGAAGAAGAGTACCTTTTGTTAATGGGAGACCGTCAGGATTTGCGGTTAAATATGACGACTATGTCAGATGAAGAGCTTCAAACCGAGGTTTTGGAGGGCTTAAAGAGGTGTAACAGGGAGCTGGGTGTGGGGCTTGATGAAAGCAAACTTGTTAAGACTCAGCATTTTCGGTCGAAAAAGAAAAGCCTGACTTAGGGTGGTTTGATAAGGGTGGATTTGGCGGGAATGGATATGGTTGACAGTTGGATTTGCTTGCATTTTCACTTCTTACAGAAAAATATGGGTTAAGTGGACATTTGTGAATAAATTAATTTGGGCCATAATCTTTTATGGTATAATTTTTTCAAATTTTATCAGTCATAGTCGGGGTAAGTTTGTCATTGTTGGGTATACCTGTAAAGCGATTGGTTTTGAAGGTTGGATGATGGTGCTGGAAAGTCGGGCGAAAGTTGTTGTCAGGATGTTAAACCTTTATGGGTTAGATTGAGCAGGATTTAGATTTAGCAAGAGGGAGAGGGTTATGCAGTGTTTAGTGACGGGTGGGTGTGGTTTTATCGGCAGTCATTTAGTGGATCAATTACTGTCTAATGGTTATTTTGTTACAGTTCTTGATAATTTTTCGACCGGACGCCCGGAAAACCTGGCGCATCATAAAGATAACAAGAATCTTCGTATTGTTGAGGCAGATGTTTCTGAATTAAAGACGATAACTCCATATTTTGTCGGAGTGGATACGGTTTTTCATCTGGCGGCGTTGGCGGATATTGTGCCTTCGATCGTTGAGCCGGTTGCCTATTACAAGGCCAATGTTCTTGGGACGATGTGTGTGGTTGAGGCTTCGCGGCTTGCGGGTGTTAAACGACTGGTTTATACAGCATCATCTTCTTGTTACGGGATTGCGGATGTTACTCCAACCCCGGAAACTGCTGAAATACGGACCTTGTATCCTTATGCCTTGACAAAATATTTAGGTGAACAGACGGCCCTGCATTGGTCACGGGTTTACAAGTTGCCGGTTGTTTCGCTAAGGCTTTTCAATGTTTATGGCCCCCGTTCACGGACATCTGGCACTTATGGGGCTGTATTCGGGGTGTTTCTTGCCCAGAAGCTTGGTCGCAAGCCGTATACCATTGTTGGCGACGGGACACAGACCAGGGATTTTACTTTTGTAAGTGATGTGGTCAGCGCTTTTGTGGCCGCAGCAGGGTCGGATTGCTCGGGTGAAGTGTTCAATGTTGGTTCGGGGCATACATATAGCGTCAATCGCCTGGTTGAGCTTTTACAGGGTGAAAAAGTTTATATTCCCAAACGCCCGGGAGAGCCTGATTGCACCTTTGCGGATGTCAGCAGGATCAAGGCCAGGCTCGGCTGGCAGGCTGCTGTCAGCCTGGAGCAGGGTGTTAAGCTTTTGCTTGATCAAATTGATTACTGGCGTTGTGCGCCTGTATGGACTCCGGAAACCATTTCCCAGCAGACAAGGGACTGGTTCAAATATCTGTCTGATTAGGGCTATTACATGGACTTGAAAAATGAAAATAAAAACAATTAACGAGTTGGCGAATATCCTGGATGACCTGCGTAAAAAGGGCAGGAAGATAGTTCATTGCCATGGTGTATTTGATTTGTTGCATCCAGGACATATCAAGCATTTTGAGTCTGCTAAAAAGCAGGGCGATGTGCTCGTGGTTACCGTTACCCAGGATAAGCATGTGAATAAAGGGCCAGGCCGACCGGTGTTTAACCAGGATTTGCGTGCCGAAAGTGTTGCTGCCTTAGGGTGTGTCGACTATGTGGCTGTCAATGAGTGGCCTACGGCAGTTGAGGCCATAACATTGCTTAAGCCTTCTTTTTATATCAAAGGGAAAGAATATGCCAGGAAAGAGAAAGATCTGACGGGGAAGATTGCAGAAGAGGAGGATGCGGTGAAGGCTGCAGGCGGGGTGATCCATTTTACCGATGATATTACCTTCAGTTCTTCATCTTTGATCAATGCCCATTTTACGCCTTATCCGGAAGAGGCGAAGGGTTTTTTCCAGAAGTTCAGGCAGGTATATAGTGCTGAAGGCGTTATTGATATTCTTAAAAAGACAAAAGATCTTAAGGTTTTGGTTATTGGCGATATCATTATTGACGAATATCATTATTGTGCAGGCATGGGGAAGACCACCAAGGACAATATCATTGCCACAAAATTCCTGAATGAGGAGGTTTTTGCCGGCGGGATATTGGCTGCGGCCAATCATTTGGCAGGTTTTTGCCATGATGTGACCTTGCTTGCCGGGATCGGGACGGAAAATGATTACCGCGGTTTTATTAAAAGCCGGCTTAAAGAAAATATCAAAACTAATTTTTATGATTGTCAGG
The DNA here is from genome assembly GCA_043798045.1 of Candidatus Omnitrophota bacterium. Classification (GTDB taxonomy): domain Bacteria; phylum Omnitrophota; class Gorgyraeia; order Zapsychrales; family Fredricksoniimonadaceae; genus Fredricksoniimonas. Next base: position 7,110 of record JAZDPD010000267.1, read on the forward strand.
GTTCGCCTACGGTTGTCAAACGCCGTTTCGTTGATCCGAATTTCATGAATAAGATGTTTGAGATTTGTTACCTGAATGACAAGGACTTCCTGTCTGCGCAGGTTGAGGATGATGTTTGTGCTTATTTGAATGAGCATTTAAAGGCGTTTGATATGGTGCTGGTGGCTGATTTCGGCCATGGGTTGATCACCAGGAAAATAGTCGATGTTCTTTGTGAGAAAGCCAAGTTTCTTGCTGTCAATGTTCAGACCAACAGTTCCAATATCGGTTTTAACCTTATTACCAAGTTTCATCGGGCGGATTATATTTGTATTGATGAGCCGGAGATCCGGCTGGCCTGCCAGGACAAGCATTCTGATGTGAAAGACTTGATCATTCAGATTAGCCAAAAGTTAAGGTGTGACAAGATTGTTATTACCCGCGGGCATCGGGGTTCGCTGGCTTATTCGAAGAAGGATGGTTTCAAGCTGGTGCCGATATTTTCCAAGGAAGTGTTGGACAGGATTGGGGCGGGTGATGCGTATTTCTCCATCACAGCACCCTGTGTTTGCCAGGGACATGCCATGGAAACCATTGGCTTTATCGGCAATGTGGTTGGGGCCATAAAGGTTTTAATTGTGGGTAACCGCTCGTCGGTTGAGCCGGTGCCATTGTATAAATACATTACAACCCTCTTAAAGTGAGCTTATGGATTATTTCAAGGATTTAAGCAAGGTGCTGGATGCCATTGAGGCAACCGACAGGCATGGCAACCTTTTGCCTGTAGACCAGGCTGTTGGTTTGGTTGTCGAGAGTATGCTCGCGTTGAAGCAGGGTGGGAAAAGGGCATATTTTATTGGTAATGGCGGGAGTGCTTCCATTGCCAGTCATTTGCAGGCTGATTTCCTGCGAACCCTGAAGATTCCGGCGGTGACTTTCTACGATCATAGCCTCTTGACCTGCATGAGCAATGATTACGGGTATGAATATGTGTTTGCCAGGCCGCTGGAGGTGCTCGCGGGGAAAGGCGATTGCTTGCTAGCCATCAGCAGTTCAGGGAGATCAAATAATATCTTGAATGCGGTCAAGGCGGCGGGAGTGATCGGGTGTCACATCATTACTTTATCTGGTTTTGAAAAGGATAATGCCTTGCGCGGGGCGGGTGATGTTAATTTTTATGCGGATTGCAGTTCTTATGGTCTGGTGGAATTGGCGCATGCTGCCATTTGTCATTATATCGTTGATGCGATCGTGAAAAAGGGATGAACATGGATAAGTACAGTATTGATGGTCATAAAATGATGTATCATGTGGACAGGTTGAATGCCTGGTTGAGTGGCAAGCAGGTTTATCCGCTCTATCTTGAGGTGTCTCCGTCCGGATCATGTAATCATCGCTGCACTTATTGCGCGTTGGATTTTATGGAGTATAAGCCCAGGTTTCTGGATACCGTTCTTTTCAAGAAACGTATTGCCGAAATGGGCAAGCTTGGTGTCAAAAGTGTTATGTACGCCGGAGAAGGTGAGCCTTTCTTGCACAAGGACATGCCTGAAATGATCGTTGATACAAAAAGATCAGGGATCGATGTGGCGCTGACCAGCAACGGGGTGCTCTTTGATAAAAAGAGGGTGGATGCTTGCTTGAAACAAATCACGTGGATCAAGATAAGTATCAACGGGGCGACGGATAAGACATACAACATGATTCACCGTGGTAAAAAGGGTGATCTTGGCAAGGTTATGGCTAATATGGAGTATGCGGCGGGGCTGCGCCGGGTGAAGAAGTATCAGTGCACCCTTGGTATGCAGTTGTTGCCTTTGCCGGAGAACAGCGCGGAAGCGGCGATGCTTGCCCGTAAGGCCAAGGAAATCGGGATGGATTATCTTGTGATCAAGCCTTATTCACAACATCCTTTAAGCCGGACCACGCAATACAAGGATATTAAATACAGCGAATATTACCAGTTGGCTGAGGAATTGCAGGGATTTAATGATGATCAGTTTAACGTTATATTCAGGCTCAACACCATGAAGAAATGGGATCAAGGGGCCGTTGCGTATCAACATTGCTGTGCGCTTCCCTTCTGGGGCTATATTGATGCGGGCGGTGATGTCTGGGCGTGCAGTATTTATCTTACAGACCGCAGGTTCTGTCTTGGTAATATTTACAAGGATACGTTTAAGAAAATATGTCTTTCCAAGAAACGGAAAGATCTCCTGGATTGGGCGGCAAAGAAGTTTGATGCCAGCCATTGCCGGATCAACTGCAGGATGGATGAAGTGAACAGGTATCTTTGGAGCCTGAAGAATCCACCGGCGCATGTTAATTTTATTTGAATGGTGTGATGACAGTGAAGAAAACCATTTTACGTAAGAAAGCCAATATCATCCGCGATAGGATCATTGAGGTCTGCCGGCGCAATGGCGCCGGGCATATCGCCCCTTCATTGTCCTGCGTTGATATTCTTGTTGCATTGCATTACGCTGTCATGGATTATGCGGACGATGATCCCTCCTGGGATGGGCGCGACCGTCTGGTTTTTTCCAAGGCGCACGGATGTTATGGATTATATGCCATTTTGGCGGATAAGGGCGTGATCCCTTCAGCGGAGTGGGAGGGGTTTTATACGCCTCGCAGTACTTTATTGGGCTGCAATGAGCGCCGGCCGGCTTATGGTCTTGAAGCCGGTTGTGGTTCGTTAGGGCACGGGCTTGCGATGGCCGTTGGCGTGGCGTATGGAGCGAAGATTCAAAAGAAAAAATATCATGTGTTTTGTGTGGTAGGGGATGGTGAATTTCAGGAAGGGTCGAATTGGGAGGCTCTTCAGTTCGCGGTCAAGCACGGTGTCAACAATCTTACCGTCATCGTCGATCACAATGATCTTCAGGCCATGGATTTTACCATTCAGGTGCTCGACAGGTCTTCGGATGATTTGCATGCGCGGCTTAAGGGTTTTGGCCTTGCGCCGGTTGTTTGTCCGGGGCATGACACGGGAAAGCTTGCCGAGGTTTTGAGCCGGTGCAAGACAAGTCGCCGGGAAGGTCCTGGGGCGGTTATTGCCCGGACTGTTAAAGGTTATGGTTTAAAGTGCATGGAAAATATTCCTAAATTTCATTTTCGTCTGCCCACGGAAGAAGAGATGGACAAAGGACGCAGTTATGCGTAAAACCGAGATCAATTTTCGCAAGGAGATCATCAACACATTGATCCCCTATTTTCGCCGGGATGAACGGTATCATTTGTTGGTCTGTGATATGGGGTTTGGTGTGATCGATCGCATCCGCGAGGAATTTCCGACACGTGTTATCAATGCCGGCATCATGGAGCAGGGGACGGTCGGTATAGCCGCTGGCATGAGCATGAGTGGTCTTAAGCCAATCGTTTATTCCATTGTTAATTTTCTGGCTTTTCGCGCGATTGAACAAATCAGGAATGATGTTGTTTTGCAGAAACTGAATGTCAAGTTCATTGCCACCGGAGTGAATGACTATTTCAGGTTTCTGGGACCCTCGCATACGTGCGGTAATGATGATATCGCGTTGATGAAGATTATCAAGATGAAGGTTTACGATCCTTATGCTGGCCGTCAGGCTTTTCCGGGATTGGTCAAAGAGTGGATCACGAGTGATAAGGCAGGATATTTACGGGTTTAAGCCGGGTTCAATCAAAGGGGCATGACATGTCATTGAGTGAAAAAACAGAGTTGAGTGTGATTATGCCCGCCTTGAATGAAGAGAGGAATGTCCAGTCGGCCATCAATGTGACGCTGGAGGGCTTTAAAAGCTTTGGCATTAAAGGTGAGATCATTGTGATTAACGACGGGAGTTCCGACAAGACAGAAGAGCTTGTTCGCGGGATGATCCATCAAGATAGCCGTATCAGCATGATCAAGCACGATGTCCCTCATGGGATTGGTGCTTCTTTCTGGGATGGGGT
>JAZDPD010000004.1:0-3346 GCA_043798045.1 Candidatus Omnitrophota bacterium
TCGGTCCGCCCAGCTTGTCGCCGAGAAATTCCTCTCCCCTGCGCCTCAAAATACGCCTGATGACGGGCATAACGCGGCGTGAATATTCTTTTTGACCGGTTTTAATAATTCCGTTCGGGTTTTCTTCAATAATAGCCGATACAGCTTCCTTGTTGTCCGCATCTTTCAACGCTGATTGATCATGGATCGTTCTGCGCATTCCGAGCAATTCTTCGGCAGCCGGGTTAAGATAGCGCACCAAGCCTTTACTATCAGCTATAATAATTCCACTTACGCTTTTTTCAGTAATGGCAAAGAAACTTGCCGCTCTTGTCTGTTCCTCTTTCAATACGGATATATCCATAATTGTGCTGCGTATTCCAAGCAATGCCCCGTTGTCCGAGCGGATAGGAAAATCTTTTATCAGGACAGGAATGAACCGGCCGTTACGCCGCAGATAATTTCTTTCAAATGGCTGAGAACTGATTTTACCTGCGCTCAGTTTTTCCATGACGGCCTCGCGGGCCACGTTGTGTTCTTCCGCAAAATCCCATACCGGCCGTCCGATCATATCTGACGCGGAATACCCAAGCATTTCCAGTTCCGTCCGATTGACTCTGGTAAGTTTCCCTTCCAAATCAATCTCATGATAGCCGATGGGGGCATCATCAAACAAACTGCGGTATTGTTCCTCGCTCTGCTTTAATTTGATTTCCAGATCATGTTCATGAAGACCTATGTCAATTGTTGCCTGCAGTTCTTCATCCGTGAATGGTTTAAGGATAAAACCGCAGGCATTGCTTGCCTTAACGCGGGCCAATGTTTTGCTGTCCGAATAGGCGGTTACAAAAATGACGGGGATACCGTATCGGTTGTGAACAGCATTGGCGAACTCAATGCCGTCAATATTGCCTTCCATCTTAATGTCCGTCAGGACAATATCCGGCTTGGAGCTTTCAATTTCAACCAAAGCCTTATCTGCCGAGGAAAAGTTCCCGACAACCTCATGCCCGAGGCGCGCAAGCCGATTCTGCAAGTCCAGCGCGACGATCCGCTCGTCCTCAATAATAAAAATTCGCTTACCGCTCATATTTTATGCCGTTCAGTAATTCGTGAAGCGTATTTTTCTGTTCGCTCTGCATTTCCACATTCATCAGACATTAGACTTTTGACCTTTGACTTGCGACTTGAAACATCAGGCTTCCTGGTTACTTGATCAATGTCAGAATGAAAACAAGGGCAAGCACAAGGGAGATGATTCCCAGCACCTTGCGCATATTCAGCAGTTGCGCGTCAATATCACGGGTCCGGTTCAGTTCCCTTTCAAACTTGTCTGTTGAAAACCATTTCTTGAAAAACAGGTTCATTCTGATGAAAGCATCAGGCCAGATAAGCAGTAAAAACGCAAGAACAAGACAGATAATCGCAAAATACTTTATAATAGTTTTTACTGGAACAACAAGGTCAGTCATGTTTTTTTCCTCTTTTAATTAGCTTTCGGCGACTTACCACTGATGACACTGATAACACTGATTGTTGACAGTCGGCTGTCAACGGTCCGACTGTATCCGTGAAATCCGTGTAATCCGTGGTATAATTTTGAAATTCCTATACAATCAGATGATGCCAAATTTTTCGGAAGCCTCCAGCACCAGGTTGGTGTCAATCTTGGATACCTTCTTGGCATAACCCAGCGTGAGACTCACATCGCACAAGGTGTTTATCCGGCGGGGGATGCCCCCGGAGTTGCGGTAAATCAGGTTCAAGGCATCATCAGCAAAAAGTTTATCTTCACGCCCGGAAATAGCAAGGCGTGTCTGAATATACTTAGTAGTATCTTCATCGTTAAAATGGCCGAGCGCGCACGTAATCGGGATGCGCTGTGCAAGTTGCTTGATCCCGGAAACGCGTTCCGCCAGCTCCAGGTGCCCTAAAAACAGGAGGGTCATCAGAAATTCATTGTCCTGCTGGAAATTCAGGAGGATCCGCGACATTTCCAGCACGGCCTGATTATCAAGCAGACTCGCTTCATCAATAATGAGCACAGTGTGCTTGCCGTCGCGGCGGTTTTCCTTCAGGGAGCGCTCAATAATTTCCAGCAGAGCATCGGCCACCAGGTTGACGCGCTCCGCGGAGAGTTGGGAATCGGTCATGGAGCGCGCGATGGCGTGCAAGAGGTCCAACGGCGCCATACCCGGGTGGGCCATGCAGGTTTGCGACACGTACGAGCCCCCGAGCTGCTGAAGCAGAACCCGGGAAAGAAGAGTTTTGCCGCAGCCATAGGCGCCGGTCAGCATAGCCGCGCCCATGTTTTCATTCACGGCATATGTCAGTTTCATCAAGGCTTCATCGTGCTGGACCGAATGGTAGAAAAACTTCGGGTCAGCAGTATTGTGGAATGGACGGACTTTCAGTTTCCAGTATTCTTCGTACATGGTAATCACTCAGTTCATAATAGTCCACGGTCCATAGTCGACCGTCGACTGTTGACTGTTGGCTGTTGGCTGTTGGCTTATGCCTTACTCGCGAGCCAATTTGTCATTCTATTCTTATAATCTTCAAGGTCCAGGCTGATTTCTTCCGCGCTTTCCTTGGGCGAAATTACCGCTTCTTTGGGGGGTTGTTTTTTCTCCGGCCTTGGCGCCTCCGACAAAATCATGTCGACCACGTTTTCCAGCACGGCAATCCGCAGGACTTCTTCCATGGTAGTAACGCCCCGCCCGACCTTTTCCAAACCATCCTCCATGATACTGGTCATGCCATCCTTGCGCGCCTGCTCCCGAAGTGTGGATGTCGGCACATTGGCAACAATCATGTCCATCAGTTCCGTCGTCATGACCATCATTTCAAAAACGGCAATGCGGCTATGATAGCCGGTCTCGTGGCAGTGTTTACAGCCTTTACCATACCATGCCTTCTGGGGCACAGTGACCCCGGCGGCGGCAAGCCGTTGTCCCAGGCCGTCCGGTATGATAAAAGGTTCTTTGCATTCCGCGCAGATGCATCGCACCAGCCGTTGGGCAATTATACCCGTCAGCGATGAAGACACCAGGAAAGGCTCTACATTCATATTGACCAGCCGTGTAATCACACCGGGCGCGTCATTGGTATGAATGGTGGTAAAAACAAGATGTCCCGTCAGCGCCGCGCGCACTGCCAGCTGGGCTGTTTCCGGATCTCGTATTTCCCCGACCATGATGACGTCCGGGTCATGGCGCATGATGCTGCGCAGGGCCGTAGCAAAGGTCAACCCCGCTTTTTCGTTGACCTGAATCTGGCTGACCATTTCAATCCGGCGTTCAACCGGGTCCTCAATGGTTATTATATTACGATCCGGTGATCTGGCCTTGGTGAGCATTGCGTACAG
>JAZDPD010000013.1:0-6411 GCA_043798045.1 Candidatus Omnitrophota bacterium
TGGATTCAGGACTGGATGAATAATTATCCCAGAAAGATTCTGGGTTACAAGACGGCGAATGAAATGGCAAAGGAATGCTTGCAGGGTAACAATTGATCTTAAAGCTTATTTTTGTCGCACTATGAGTTACAATTCGCGCGACCAAGGAGGCGCAATGAAAAGAATTGTTGGGGTTGCCTTGATGGTGTTATTGTTGATTTCTTGTTTGGCCCATAAAACTCCTTCGCGGGTTGTGCATAAAGATAATACGCGATTAACCAGAGCAGAGCTGCTAAAGATTGCTTTTAGGGAAGCGGAAAAAGAGCACGTTGATTTAATGTACAAGACTGTTGTTTTCGACATTGATAATAAGTTCTGGAAGAGAAGGATGAACTCAGACCGTCAGCAAGAGCCTTCGTCTTTCAGTCATCTGGATGGTAGGGATTACCAGGCAGTCTGTTTTTCACCGGTTGAGATTTTAAGTGGCAAGGATATTTGGTTTTTGATTGATTCCAGGACGGGGGCCGTGCTGGGTCGTTATTAAGGCTGAAGGAAATGCCGTGCGGCAGAAGGCATATTCCAGAATGCGGCTTGGAAATCATTTTCTTGATAAAGTTCCAAAACGTATCAGTATTAGGGCGGATTAATGAGAAAAATGTTGGTGCTTCAAGGCGAGGCTGATAAAATGTTTGTATCAATTGCACTTGATCATGCCATGTGTCGGTAGTCTTCGTCAGTGTTTAACAGTTGTGGATACAGACAAGCGTACCAGGGGGTTGGTTTGTCTCAGGTGATTAAGAAAATATTGAGAAAGGATGTGACCGCGTGTGCATCTGGTGCATTTACAGCATCGGGGCATGGTGTGTGTTCGATATGGCCATGATAAAAGAACGGCTCAGGGGTATTCTCAATAAGAATTTCAAATCCAAGGCACACTTGATCGAGAGGCTTGCGGATAATGAAGATTTTGTTAAGAGAAATTTGTTTGATTCTTTTGAGTTGATCAAGGTTGTCCTTTTGATTGAGACAGAGTTTGGAATTGCCATTGAGACCGCAGATCTGGCTAACGAGAGTCTTAATTCTTTAGATAAGATTGAGCATTTTGTGACAGTCAAGCAAGGTGGGAAATGAATCTTTCTTCTCTCTTGGATAATTGTCAGGATCAGCAGGTTTTCCTGACGGACCTGCTCAGCCACAGGAGTTACAGCTACCAGGATTTGCATCAGGCCAGTGCCCGTCTCCATTTATTTCTCGGTGCCAAACATGTTTCTTCAGGCGATAAGATTGTTTATGTGACCGTGAATACAAGTTTCTTTTTCCCGCTGCTGTTCGCTTGTGCGGCCAGGAAGGCGGCTTTGGTCCCTTTGAATCCCAAGATGCATATTGACGAGATTTCTAACATTGTTAAACAGCTCCAGCCCAAGGTTGTTTTTTATGATGAAGAATGGGCGGGCCTGGAAGGTATCTTTAAGGATTTTGAGAAAGTCCCGGTGCAAGGCCGGGATATGTTCGGTGGAGACGCTTTTCTGAATCAGGGGGGGCTGATTGACCTGCCGGTTTTGGAGGATGGCGATGCCCGGATTGCGCTGATTATTTACACATCGGGGACAACGGCGCATTGTAAGGGCGTAGGGTTGACGCATAAGAATCTTTACGGAATGGCCAAGAATCTTGCTTCGTTTTATGATTTTCATGAAGGTCAGAAGTTTTTATCGATGCTGCCATTTTATCATATTAATGCGCCCATGATCACCGGCCTGGCATGTATTTTCTCCCGAGCCCATGTTGTGATCGGGGATTTGTACGGGTTTGCTTTGGCTAAAAGTTTTTGGGATATTGTTGCCCTGCATAAGATTCAGGTTTTGAGTATCACGCCTTCTATCATGGCGTCTTTGTTGGCGCTTTATCCGCAAGGCACGCTTAAGGATGTTTCTTCTGTAGAATATGCGCTTGTAGGTACGGCGTATCTTAATGCGGCGATCTGGAAAGATTTTGAAGAGCGTTTTTGTATTTCCTGTTTTCAGGGGTATGGTCTGACGGAAACAACAACCTGGGCAACCATGACCCCGCGCGATGGCCGCAAGCGCTATGACTCAGCCGGCATTCCTGTCGGTTGTGAGGTGCGTATTGTCCCCCAGGATTTTTCTGTTGTCGACGGATTGTTACCAGGAAGTGGGGAGGTCTTGATCAAGGGCGACATCGTTATGAAGGGGTACTGGGGGAATCCGGATGCCACCAAGGCTGTCCTTGCTGACGGCTGGCTGAAGACCGGTGATTTCGGCTTTATTGACAAGGACGGGCAGCTGGTCATTGTTGGTCGGGCAAAGAATATCATCAAGCGCAAGGGGCAGCTTGTGGTGCCCGAGGATATTGATGCGGTGCTCGGGCGTTATCCTGGCATACTGGAGTCGTGCACTTTTGGCATCCCTGATAACATGCTTGGAGAGGCTGTCGTTTCCGTGTACGTTCAAAAGGGGCGGATAACAGGAAATGCTCAGGATTCACTTTATGATTTTCTCTCTTTACATCTCTCTCAACAGAACATGCCGGATCAGTTGATTCCCTTCGGGGGCTTGCCCAAGAATGATCTGGGGAAGGTTAATCTCAAGTGTCTTAAGGAGTATGTGACGGGGAAGACCAGCAGGGATATTTTTGCGATCTTCGATAAGGCGCGGTATAGAAAAGCTAAAACACCGGATCAGGAGGCGATTTTTCAGCTCGTTCAGGCCGCTTTGGCTGAAGGAACGTCTTTATATTTATCAGGTTATTGGGGTGTCGGGCAGAGGGATTTTGGCGATGCGCATGATCGAGCGGTGTTGGATAATCTGCGCAAGCTTGTGGATGAGGTGAATCAGGTTGTTGCCAAACCTCTGGTCAGGATCAAGATCATTTTATGCGATATTCATGGCCGGTGTAATTATATTCCTGAAGTATCAGCTCAACGTTATTTTGATGCGATTCATTCTGAATGCCGTCAGAGGGGTTTTGAGTGTGTGTATTTGAGTCAGATCTGGTCTCAGGCCGGTTTGATCTTCGAGGATGTTTTAAAACAGTTATCAAGCGAAGGTTTTAAAAAAGCATGGGACGCGTTTTCGCTAAAAGATCAATTCTTGAAACAGGCGGGGAGGCGTGGCATGCATGAGGATATTGAATGCGGAGCACAGAGGTACTACGCCATTGTGATGGCGGAGCGTGAGGCTGTTTCCCGCTATCTGGAAGGGACGATCTTTTTTACGCATAATGGCCAGGAGTATCAGGGCGTGAATCCGTCTTTGCCAACCATTTATATTCATTCGATCAAGCCGGGTGTTTCTGAGAAGCCATGGTTTATGGCACCCTCACAGGAGAGTTCCACATGAGTTCCGTGATACCGGGGTGGACATGATCACGTTGCCGTCATGGAATTATTTCATTTTCCTGGCATTCGTTGTTGTTGTGTACTGGCGAATCAATCGTTTCTGGCAGAATGTTTTTTTATTGGTGGCCAGTTATCTTTTTTATGCGCTGTGGGACTGGCGTCTCCTTTATATTATGATTGTTTCCACCGGGGTGGTCTATGTGACGGCCTTGTGGATGAAGCGTGCAAAAAGTGTTTTCGAACGCCGGGCTGCTTTTTATGCCAGTATTTTCTGGAGCCTCGGTGTACTCTTGTACTTCAAGTATAATAATTTCTTCATCGATGCTGTTTGTCGATTGTGGGGACAGCCTGCAGCGCCTGATCATGGGTTGACGATCGAGATCATCTTGCCGTTGGGACTTTCTTTTTATACTTTGCAGCTGCTCGGGTATACGATTGATGTGTATAACAAGACGGTCGAGCCTCATGAATCAGTTCTTGATCTGGCGCTTTTCATCGCATTTTTCCCTAAGATTCTTTCCGGTCCTATTGAAAGGCCGAAGAATTTGCTTGTTCAGATCGCTCAGCCTCGGGTGTTTCGTGGCAGCCAATTGATGCGGGGGATTGATTTGATTGTTTGGGGGTTGGTGAAGAAGCTGGTGGTTGCTGATAATATTGGGCTTTATGTGAACATGATTTTTGCCCTTAAGCATCCGTCTTTGGGGTTGCTTCTGATCGGGGGATTTGGGTTTTGCATTCAGTTGTACGCTGACTTTTCTGGGTACACGGATATGTGCCGTGGGGCGGGGAAGATGCTGGGTTTTGATCTTTTGAAGAATTTTAACATGCCTTTCCTGGCCAGGACTCCGATGGATTTCTGGAATCGATGGCATATGTCTTTTTCCTCATGGATCAAGGACTATTTGTTCATGCCGCTTGTCTTTAAACTGACAAAGATGCATGTGGTCGCGGGGTATATTTTGGCAGTTATTATATCGTTTGGATTGGCAGGACTGTGGCATGGCCCGCAATGGAAGTTTGTTGTTTGGGGGTTGTATTTTGCGGTCTTGATCATTTTTTATCAATTTATATTCAGGCCGGTTTTGGATCTTTGCTGGAGAGAGAACTTTTTGACTAAGGCGCTGGCGGTGTCGATTACATACATTTTGGTGAATGTGGGGTTTGTATTGTCCAGGACGCCATCGTTGGATTTCTTGTGGGGGCAGATGAAGCATGAAGTTGTTATCAAGAACGTTGCCGGGCGGGGTGTTGAAATGGCTTTTGCCTCATCAGCTGATGTATCGACCATCCTGGTGTTGATAACGGTGTTTATATTCTTTATGGTTCCCTTATTATTTAGTTTGTTGTATCAATGGCTACAGCGGCATTGGAAATGGAATTTAGATGAGCTGTATGGTTTCAGGGTATTTCTTTATACTGTGGCTGGAGTATTGTTGATAATATTCGCGGGAATTAATTCCAATGACTTCATTTATTTCAAGTTTTAATAAGTTTTGGATCATCAGCGCCATGGTATTGCTGGTGGCGGTTGAACTCGTTGTTTATTTCTTTTATCCTTTGACCAGATCTTGTGGCGTGCGCGATCAAATCGACAAAAACAAGCCCGATATTGTGTTTATCGGGAGTTCACCCTTGATTTCGGCGGTTAAGGAAAGCTTGTTGTCCGAAGAATTGAAACAATCTTCAAATAAAGATTTTAAGGTTTTTAAAGCAACGCTGGGTGGGACGGGCATGTGTTATTGGCAGTTGATACTAAAAAATCAAATTGTCAGTGCTCAGCATCAAGCGTCTGCTGTTGGGATTGTGCTCATTGGCAGTGACCCAACGAGTCAGAGATTTATCTACGATATGGACGGATCAAGAAAAGAGTCGATCAGAAACCAGGTGCCAGATAACGTATCATTGCATTATAGGGCAAAATCGCGGGAATTGAAGCGGTCTCGACTGGGAGATTTTCTGGAGAGGGTTGATGTTTATCCCAAGAAAAGATGGATTGCTTCTGATTTGTTTCATGGTTTTGTGAACGGTATTCTTAATACATTGTTCCCGTCCGCTCAAGCAGGAAAGATTTTAAATGGACAGTTCCATATGGATCATTTCAGGGAGAATTTCGATGATTACGAAGAGACGCCCATGATGTATGATTTTGATGGTGATCTTCAAAAGTCATTTCTGCCGGATATTATGGCCATCAAGAAAGACTATAATTTGAATCTATTTTTTGTTGTTTTGCCCACACGGCGCGACGCAAGTGATGTTCAAAAGGTTTATTTCAGGAAATTTAAAGAGTACCTTGATTCTAATGGGGTTAAGCTTGTTTCTTTATGGGATGATCAGGCGTTGCGTGATCCGATGTATTTTCAGAATTCGATGCATGTGAATGTTACGGGGGCCATTAAAATAACTCAAAGGCTGGCCAAGGAGCTTTTAGATCAAGGCATTGTGAAATAGTTTCTGGCAGGATGTTTCTGTTCGTTGTATTTCGCGCTGTTTTTGTTTGTTCTTGTTGTTTTGAAAGATTAATGCGGAAGGAGGGACGCGTTGCCCTTCACTCGCTTTGCTCGTTCGGGTCAGACATTCGCTTCGCCTGTAGGATGCTGCGCATCCAGCGAAGCTCTTTTCGAGTCTTACAGTTAAACTAAAAAATGCGGAAGGAGGGACTCGTTGCCCTTTAGCCCTTTGGGCTTGCGGGTCAGACATCCGTCCCGCCTAAGGATGCTCCTATTCGTCGCATCCAGCGGGACTCCTTTCGAGTCCTTGTACTTAATTAAATAATGCGGAAGGAGGGACTCGAACCCTCAAGTCTTGCGACATAGGCTTCTGAGACCTACGTGTATACCAATTCCACCACTTCCGCGAATGAGCAAAATAAATTGTGCTATAGTATATGGACTTTGATTTGAAATGTCAAACGATCGTATGCCTTGTTGCCAAGGGCGCGAATTGTAACTCATAGTGCGACAAAAATAAGCTTTAAGATCAATTGTTACCCTGCAAGCATTCCTTTGCCATTTCATTCGCCGTCTTGTAACCCAAAATCTTCCTGGGGTAGTTATTCATCCAATCCTGAATCC
>JAZDPD010000046.1:0-9374 GCA_043798045.1 Candidatus Omnitrophota bacterium
ACACTCAGGGTCTTTCCAAACTTTAATGCTTCTTCGCTTCTACTTCACCAATAATCTGCATATCCGTAAATGACTTGATAACGAAATATACAGACACCGCAAAGAACACAATGAAGAGGATCATGTTCAATTGATGGCTCAGCTGAAGCGCAATTTCGATCGCCAGCAAACCAAAAAGCGTGGTGAACTTGATGACCGGGTTAAGCGCAACAGAAGACGTATCCTTGAAAGGATCACCCACCGTGTCGCCCACAACGGAGGCCTCATGAAGCGGCGTTCCCTTTTCACGAAGATTAACCTCAACCACCTTCTTGGCATTATCCCACGCGCCGCCCGCATTGGCCATGAAGATCGCCTGATAGAGACCGAAAATAGCGATCGAGATCAGGTATCCGATGAAGAAATACGGATTAAAACAGGCAAATGCAAGCGTTGCAAAAAGAATGGCCATGAACAGATTGATCATTCCCTTTTGGGCAAACATCGTGCAAATAGCCACAACTTTCTGACTGTCCTCAATGGAGGCCTTGTCAGAACCCTCGAGCTTGATGTTCTTCTTGATGAACTCAACCGTATGATACGCACCCGCCACAACCGCCAGCGTTGATGCACCGGTAAACCAATAGATCATCGCACCACCAGCCAACAACCCTAAAAGGAACGGCGGATACAGGATAGAAAGCGACGCGATATTAACCGTCAGACCCTGTGTCAGGATCATGATGATCGAAAAGATCATGGTGGTCGCACCAACAACAGCTGTGCCGATCAAGACCGGCTTTGACGTGGCCTTAAACGTATTACCAGCGCCGTCATTGGATTCCAGATAATGCTTGGCCTTCTCAAAATCAGGCGTAAACCCAAAATCCTTCTGGAATTCAGCTGTTGGAACTTTTTCAATAAGCGATAATTCATAGATGGACTGCGCGTTATCAGCAACCGGACCATATGAATCAACCGCGATCGTGACCGGGCCCATGCCCAAAAACCCGAACGCGACCAAACCAAACGCGAAAATGGCAGGCGCCAGCATCAATACATCAAGCCCCATGCCGCTAACTTTATAAGAAATACCCATCAAAACAATGATAGTCAAACCCATCCAATAGGCGCTAAAATTTCCTGTTACAAAACCCGCCAGGATATTCAGCGAAGCCCCGCCCTTTTTGGAAGACTCGACAATGTTCTTCACAAAAGCTGATTCCGGTGATGTGAAAATCTTGACAAGTTCCGGAATAACAGCACCAGCAATCGTGCCGCAAGTGATGATCGAAGCAAGTTTCCACCACATGGTGCCATCGCCCATATCCTTGATCAAAAGATACGACGCCGCATACGTGAAACCGATGGAAACAAACGATGTGATCCAAACCAGCATGGATAAAGGATCTTCAAAATTCATTTCTTTGGCCGTTTCATACTTGGCCTTGGAAATAGCCTCATTGATCCAATAGGATACTGCGCTGGCAATGACCATCATCAAGCGCATCACAAAGATCCAGACAAGAAGCTGAACCTGGATGATCGGATCTTTAACCGCAAGCAAGATGAAAGAAATGAGCGCAACACCCGTCACGCCGTAGGTTTCAAAACCATCTGCCGTAGGTCCGACAGAATCGCCGGCATTATCCCCCGTGCAATCCGCAATAACACCAGGATTACGCGCATCATCTTCTTTAATATTGAAAACGATCTTCATAAGATCCGAACCAATATCCGCAATCTTGGTGAAAATACCACCTGCGATACGCAAAACAGACGCACCCAATGATTCACCAATCGCAAAACCAATGAAACAAGGCCCGGCGTAGGAAGGATCAATGAAAAGCAAAATGCAAAGCATGACCAAAAGCTCGGTCGAAATCAGCAGCATACCGATCGACATACCCGCCTGGCATGGAATGGAATATACAGGATACGGCGAACCTTTCAAAGAGGCAAACGCAGAACGGGAATTAGCCATCGTGTTGATGCGCATCCCGAACCAGGCCACCGCATAGCTGCCGGCGATACCAATGAGTGAACAGATCAGGATCATGATAACCTTGGAAGCTTCCATGTGACGCAAACCGCCAAAATACGCCACCATGGCCACACCAACAATCAACTCAAGGATCAAAAGGAATTTTCCCTGGGTAATCAGATACGTTTTGCATGTGGCATAAATAAGCTCGGAAATATCCTTCATGGCCTTGTGAACCGGCATATTCATGATCTGCACAAACTGGATGATGCCGAAAATGAACCCGAAAACACAAATCACCATGCCATATAGAAGAAGCGAATGGCCATCAATCCCCAAAAATGAAACCGAAGCAAGATTCGGAACAATAAGATCCGCCTCACTTGCCCAAGCTGGTACCAACCCCGCCACCAACAGCATAATCGGGGTCAATAACACCGGTTTTAGAAGAACTTTTACGAAACGGCTCATAACACTTCCTCCTACTGATATTAATAAATGTTCAGGTACACGTTGCACTGCAACGAATAAGACCATCCATGTTTTTACCTGAGTTGAGCAAATATAACTCTGTTTTTGACCTACGTCCAGAAATAAAATTAAAATTAATCTGCCATCTTGACAATCAAACGGCATTTGATAGTCTAGGTTCATATTTTCAAACACCCACACTCAGGAGTTCTTATGATCATCGGCGTTCTTAAAGAAACTTTCCCGGGCGAATCGCGCTGCAGCCTCGTCCCTGCTTCAGTGGCGCGCCTCATCAAAAAGGGCTGCGACATCCTCGTCGAATCCGGCCTTGGACTCGCCACCAACATGACAGACAATGATTACATCAAATCCGGAGCCAGGATCACACCACGGTCTGATATCCTGACAAAATCCGATATCCTCCTTCATGTGCGCAAGCCATCACCTGAAGACATTAAACAGATACGTCCGGGCACTGTTCACATCAGCTTCCTGGATCCATTCAATGAAAAAGACCTTTTATCCGCCCTCGCGGCCCAAGGCGTTTCTGCCATCAGCATGGAAATGATCCCGCGCACCACCATTGCCCAGAAAATGGATGCCTTAAGCTCGCAGGCCAATCTGGCTGGATATGCCGCTGTCATCATGGCCACTGAACGCCTTAAAAAGATCCTCCCCATGATGATGACGCCCTCTGGCACAATCTCACCCGCACGCGTTTTTATCATCGGTGCTGGCGTTGCCGGACTGCAAGCCATCGCCACGGCCAAGCGCCTGGGTGCGCGCGTGGATGCTTTTGATACACGCCCTGTTGTTAAAGAACAGGTGCAATCCCTGGGTGCCAAATTTGTTGAAATTGATCTTGGAGAAACAGGTCAAACCAAAGACGGTTACGCCAAAGCGCTTACCCCGGAACAGTTAGCCAAACAACGTGAAGGTATGGCCAAGGTTTGCGCCCAATCAGATATCGTAATCACCACCGCCCAGATCTTTGGTAAAAAGGCACCTGTCATTGTTACCCGTGACATGGTCGCTGGCATGAAACCCGGCAGTGTCATTGTGGATATGGCCATTGAATCTGGCGGCAACGTGGAAGGTGCCAAACTTAACGAAGAAATCGATGTCAACGGTGTTCGCATCATGGGCCTGGGCAATCTCCCTTCCCGCGTGAGCGTCAACGCCTCCGATATGTTCAGCGCCAATCTGGTTAATTTCATTGAACATTTCTGGGATAAAGAAAGAAATACATTTATCCTTAACTCGGAAGATGATCTTATCAAAGGGTGTCTTGTCACTCATCAAGGAAAGGTATTAAAATAATGGAAAGTCACATTGTTCCTTTTGTTTACCTCTTATATGTCCTGGCATTATCCATCTTTTTGGGTTTTGCCCTTATCAGCCGCGTGCCGCCCTTACTGCACACGCCGCTGATGTCTGAAGCCAATGCCATTTCCGGCATTACCATCGTTGGCGCCTTGATTGCAGCAGGATCTGGAGATGCCAATTCACCACTGACCATTTTCTTAGGCGTCACATCCGTTGCCATGGCCACCTTCAATGTTGTTGGCGGTTATATGGTGACCGAACGCATGCTCAAAATGTTCAAATCAAAAACTGCGGCGCATGCGCCTGAACAGAAAAAAGGTTAACCCATGAACCATTTATCCTACATCAATATTGTTTATATCATCAGCTGTGTCCTGTTCGCTTTTGGCTTAAAATTCCTGGGGTCTCCTGAAACCGCACGCCGCGGCAATATCCTCTCGGCATTAGGAATGCTTTTGGCTGTCCTGGCAACCCTCACAGCCCGTGAAATCATTTCTTTTCAATGGATTATCATTGGCGGCGCAATCGGCGCTGGACTTGGCGCCTTTGTGGCCACAAGAGCCGCCATGACCCAAATGCCGGAAATGGTGGCCCTGCTCCATGGTTTTGGCGGCCTTGCCAGTGTTTTTGTTGACTGGAGCGCTTATCATAGTGAATTTGTTGCGCCCAACTTCATGCGCATGCCCTCCGGCAACCATGCCATCATGATCCCGGCGATCTATTTATCCATCCTTATAGGCGGGATTACCTTTACAGGAAGCCTCATTGCCTGGGGAAAACTCTCGGAACGCCTGCCCGGCAAACCCTTGCTTTTTACCGGACAAAGAACAATTAACATTGCAGCCATGGCAGCCGTCCTTCTTCTGGCCATACCATTTTTCATGCAGCCCACGAACAACCTGGTCTTCCTATTGATCCTGGCCCTGTCCCTGATCCTGGGCGTTCTTATTGTCATCCCCATCGGCGGGGCGGATATGCCTGTTGTTATCTCGGTTCTTAACAGCTACTCCGGCCTTGTGGCCTGCACCACAGGTTTTGTTATCAACAATGTGCTCCTTATCGTTGTCGGCGCTTTGGTTGGTGCCAACGGGATCATCTTAAGCTACATCATGTGCAAGGCCATGAACCGTTCGCTCAACAATGTTCTTTTCGGAGCTTTTGCTCCGGCCAGGAAAAAATCTACCGCCACCACAAAAGGTGAAGTAAAACCCATTAATCCGCAGGATGCCTTCCTGATCCTGGAATCCGCCCGTTCGGTTGTGATCACCCCCGGTTATGGTCTTGCGGTAGCCCAGGCGCAACATGCCGTCAGGGAACTTGGAGAATTAATGGAAAAGAATGGCACAGATGTCAAATATGCCATCCATCCTGTGGCCGGACGCATGCCCGGGCACATGAACGTGCTTTTGGCAGAAGCCAACGTGCCCTATGACCAGTTGGTTGAAATGGAGCACGTCAACCCACTGATGGACACCGTTGATGTGGCCATTGTTATCGGCGCTAATGATACGGTCAATCCTGCGGCGATCCATGATAAAAATTCACCTGTATTCGGCATGCCTATTGTTGAAACCTTCAAAGCCAAAACCGTTTTTGTCATCAAACGTTCCATGGCTTCCGGTTTTGCCGGAATCGAAAATGAACTGTTCTACTACGACAATACCCGAATGCTCTTTGGTGATGCCAAAGACATCGTTCAAAAACTCGTGGCTGAATTCAAAAGCAAGTAATCCTGCTTTTGACGTCATAACAGAATACTTTTCATACGAGAATTTATTATTACCGGCTGTAATTTATGCTCATCTGATAACTTTCAGATGTCATTTTGCGTTTTCAAGGTTTCGGCATGTTCTTACGCCGAACGTTGGCCGGCCCCTGCGAGGCCGGCTGCACTCAGAGCTCGGCCTCACTCTTGGGCCTTCGGCCCAATCCATGCCCGTTCGGCCGAGCGATGTCGGCTTCAAGAACATGCCTCAACCTTAACGCAAAAATTACAAACAATAACAGCAAACTGCTTATCAAGAATCAATGCTTTGCGTTAGAATGCCATGATAGGTTAAGCGAAACACAATCAGAAACTTTTTGCAAAATGTCGGCAAGGCTTTATAAAAACATGTTCGTGACGACGGCCTAAGGCGCATTTTGCCTTAGGAACGGCGCACGCTCTACATGTTTTTATAAACCGTAGCCGACGGCAACAAAGTTTCGTGTGAAGCTTAACCTATCAGGGCATACCCTTTCAACGCAAAGCAACACAAGGTTCATCTTATGCGTTACAGCATTAATCTTATATTAATTTTTATAATCATTAGCTGCTTAAACCAAGCCTGGGCGGCAGACAACATCACGCTCTACCAGGAACTGCGCGATTCGATTGTAACGATCAGCGGCAAAACACCGTCCATCATTGATGGGCGTGAGGCCATGCTGGAAACATCCGGAGCCGGTGCGATCCTTGACACCTATGGCGTGATTGCCACCAATACGCATGTCATCTATGGCGCCACTTACATTCAGGTCAAACTGCGCACAGGTGAAACTTTTTCAGCGCAGGTCCTTTATATTTCGCCAACAGATGACGTATCCCTTCTGAAGATTATTACCTCCATACCCCTTAAGCCAGTTATCTGGGCTGATTCCAACCTGGTTCAACTGAATGATGAAATCATAACACCCGGGAATTCAGAACTCCTTAAATCCACTATCTCCGGCGGGCGCATCCGCGCTATTGGCGTCCATAAAAATGACCCGACCCAAACACCGGAATTTCTTGAATTAGACATCAACCCCTATCAGGGAGACAGCGGGGGGCCTGTGTTCACCCGCCGGGGAGAATTCATTGGCCTTATCCATGCCAAGCGTTTGAATGAAAACCGCGCCTGTTTTGTTGTACCCTCCAACAAAATCCATTTCGCTTACTTAAATCTTGCTAACCTTCCCAAAAACCGATAGAGTAACGGCTATGAAAAATTCAACTTTATCCAACATCATCCCCTGGTTTATCGGCGGCATCGCTGTCCTTGTCATCGGCTTGAGTATCCGCATTTATCCTTTGCACCACAACCAGTCATCCGATGAGTATGAGCAAGCCACACTGCTTGTCATTTCCAAAATCAAGGCCTCCATCACCCAACAGGTCAACGCACAATTCCCCGGCAAAACACCGCCGGAAAAACAACAAATCATTCAAAGCCAGCTCAACGAACTGCTGCGCCAAAACAAACAGAAACTTTACAAGACCTTTGACCAGGTCAACCTTCAACTGTTGAAAAAGAATCCGGAAGCCAAACACTATTTGCAGGAATCGGACTCATACTATTTCCTGGACCTGACTCAAAATATCCTTAAAACTGGCGATGTGAGCCGCCGTGTGAATGGCAGTCAGTATTTCAACGAAAAAATGCTGGCACCTGTCGGCTACTGGGAACCCCAGACATGGCATCCGTATATAGGGGCGTGGGTCTACAAAACAGCAAAACTTCTTAACCCTGGCATAGACATCATGACCGGTGTTGGTTATACGCCGTTGGTTTTGCTGCCATTAACCCTGATCGCTTTTCTCCTGGCATGCCGGGGACTTGGCTGCGCATGGCCCAGTGCCTTGACCGCATCCATCTTTTTTATCCTAGCCCCCATTTACCTCCAACGCAGCACTTACGGCTGGTATGATAACGATACCTACAGCGTCTTGTTCCCGGCCCTTAATCTGGGATTATCATTTTTCGCCCTGCGCTCAATAGACAACACCAGAAAAACTATCTTCTGGAGCATCCTTGCCGGATTATCCTTCGCTTTATTTGCCCGATTCTGGACAGGCTGGGGATTTTCATGGATGACAACGCTGGGCATATTAAGCGTCCTGACCATTCGCGCATTTCTTTATAAAGAACAACACCGCAAGAACTTATCCCTGGCCCTTGCCCTCATCGCCGGCGCCACCTTATTCTTTCTCATCATTTCCATCGGACTTCGCCAATTCCTCGATCTGTTTCCATTTGCTGCTGGAGAATTGAAAAAATTCATCCTCCCGGGGCTTGGCGGTTGGCCGGATCTTTTCATTGTTGTAGGTGAACTCAAACACTCCAGTCTGCGTCAAGTGATCCTTCTCACCGGCGGGCCTTTTGTCTTCTTAACCGCCATCTTAACCGCCATCCTGATACTAAAGAATGCCCTCGCCCAACGTCGATTTCCCTCCAACAACCTTATCCTTCTTGGCGCTTTCACAGCAATTTCTCTGATCCTTGCCCTTAAAGCTGAACGGTTCACCATCCTTTTTGTCACACCCCTGGCACTTGTTTTTGCCTATGGGCTTGAAAGTTTCTGGCGTTCGCAAGAAAAAATCTCTTCCATCACCAAACTCCCTGTGCATCAAGTCAAATACGCATGCCTTGCCTTGCTCTTCATCGGAGCCTGCTTCCCTGCCATTATCAGCAACAACACTATCGGATCATTGTTGCATCCTATTTTTAACTCCGCCTGGGACCGTGCCCTGACACAGCTGCGTGAAAAAACACCGGCCAACAGCATTGTGGACACCTGGTGGTCTCCAGGGCATTTTGTCAAAGCCATTGGTCAACGACGCGTAACCTTTGACGGAGCATCCATCAAAGGGGAACAGGGCTATTGGCTGACAAAAGTCTACCTGAGCCAAAACGAAACCGAAGCCCTTGGTGTCTTAAGGATGCTCAATACAAGCTCCAATCAGGCTGTCGAACTCCTTCAAAAGAATAACGGCTGGCCGTTATCAAAATCTGTCGCCACCGTCTCCCAGCTGACAAAACTCACACGCCCTGAAGCCTCCAAATATCTTAAAAAAATCATGCCTGCGGCCGATGCCAAAGTGCTTATCAAATTAACCCACGGCAATCCCCCGCCGTCCTATCTTTTAATTTATAACGAGAACGTGGAGGGCAACGTCCTTTTGAGTTACCTTGGAAAATGGAACTTCGAACGGATTGAACAGATCAACCAGAATCCTGAATTGGCCAAGAAAGTCCCTGCCAAAGGCTCACCTTTATACATCGACTTTCTCTGGAACCTGGTTGGCGGACAATGGCGACAAAGCGAGTCACTTAATCCTTTGGGAAAGAAAGACACACAGATACTCTTTGACCAAGGTGTAACAATTGACACCACTGTTATGACAGGACAGGTCAATTCACCCAAATTTGGCCGCGGTATTCCAGCCAGCATCGTCTATTTTGATGAATCGCGTGGACGTGTTGTTGAGAAAAAACAGGATGGTGCTACGCTGACCTATTCACTGGTGTATTATAAGGACAAAGAAGGAACACCTCATGCCATCCTGATGGATACCATCCTGGCCAATTCCCTCATCATGAAGCTGTACTATTTTAACGGCAAAGGGCTCGAACACTTCAAACTCTTTTCCAAGGAACAAGACTTAAGCGGGCGGACCAAGATATTTATCTACGAAGTTAAATGGCCCAACAATTTTTAAGGAATTAATTCAAAAAGAAAATTGTAATCACAAGTGCGACAGGAAAAATTTAAAAGAGCTCCATAGATCTGAAAAATAACTGTTACTTTGTAAGTTGCGAACAAGCAAAGAACAGGAGACCTATGGAGCAGAGAAATTGTAACACTAAGCGCA
>JAZDPD010000054.1:0-9858 GCA_043798045.1 Candidatus Omnitrophota bacterium
TTTCTTGTTTGACAAAATCAGGTCTTCAACGTATATTTTACATTGTAATAGGTAAGATTTATAGATTCTGACTAATACGGACTGTTTATATGGACAAAAATGAGATTCTGGCGGTATTGAATGACTGGAACAGCTGGCGGACGGAACAGTCAACTGGTGTTGTCAGGGCTGCTTATCTTGGCAGATTGGAAGGCTTGTTGACGTCAAATCAGGTCATAACAATAACTGGTCCCAGACGTGCCGGCAAGTCATATCTTATGCGGCAGATGGCAAAGAAGCTTACCGAGCAAGGCGTAAAAAAAGAAAATATTCTTCTTGTTAATTTTGAAGATCCCCGCTTTTCTACGCTTGATGCAAAACTCATGACACAGATATTTGATGTCTATAAGGAATTTCTCTCGCCTACAGGCATACCTTATATATTCTTTGATGAAGTCCAAGAAGTGGAAGGATGGGAGAAATGGGTGCGCATGATGCACGAGCTGAAGAAGGCAAAAATAGTTGTCTCCGGCTCAAATGCCAAACTGTTAAGCCGTGAACTGGGCACTCTTCTTACAGGCAGACATCTTGATCTTACAGTGTTTCCTTTATCATTTACTGAATTCCTGGCATTTAACAAGATCACGATTATAGACAATCTCGATATAGCCGGAAAGGAAGCTGAAATACGAGGCCTTTTTCGCAGATATATGGAATTCGGATCTTTTCCTGAAGTTGTCCTGTCGGAGCAAAAGAGAGAAATATTGCTTAAATATTTTGAAGACCTTCTTGTTAAAGACCTTTTTAAGCGGTTCAGCGTAAGAAAACCGCAGGTCATGAAGTCGCTTATAAAATACTATTTGAGTAATATTGGGAATCTTACCACGTTTATGTCGACGGAACGTTTTCTCCATGCATCGGCTGATACCATTGAGAAATTCGCCGGATATTTTGAGGATGTTTACCTTGTATTCTTCCTCAAACGCTTCTCATTCAAAGTAAAAGAGCAGGAAAAGAGTCCACGAAAAGTTTACGCAATAGATCCGGGTTTATGTAACTCCGTAGGATTCAGGTTTTCTGAAAATGTAGGGAGGCTTGCCGAGAATATTGTTTTTCTGGCTCTAAAGAAAAGACAGGTGCTTAACCCCGAGCTCGAGCTTTACTACTGGAAAGACGAACAGCATAGGGAAGTTGATTTTGTTTTGAAAGACGGTACAAAAACAAATGGGCTTATACAAGTCTGCTGGAACCTGACAGATGAAAAGACTAGAAATCGGGAAACGAAGAGCCTTCTTAAGGCTATGGATGAGCTGAAGATCGATGATGCAGTAATATTAACTGATGACTATGAAACAACTGAAGAACATAAAGGTAAAAAAATCATTTATACCGCTCTCTGGAAATGGCTTTTGTTAAATGACGGGGTTGTTCTTTGATTGATCAGGTTGCGCAATTCATAAAAGCGATAATGATCGGATAGGAGATAAAAAATTATGCCAAAGAAACCAAAAAGAACAGATGTTGATGGTTAGCTTAAACGGGAAACTTCACATATACGCAAGGCCCTTGAGAATGCGTCGAGTTATTTTGATAAGAATGATGCGTTGTTTGTAAATACTTTGGAAGCGATCTATGGACAGGAGAGTAGTTTTGGGATTTTAAAAAGAGATAGGGGTATGGACGCTGCCGATGGGCATTATCATTTACAACGAGATTCGGCAGAACGCTATCATTTAATTGTTTCCAAGAAAAATGATCAGCGTTTCGATATTGATTATGCTTCGATTGCAGCGGCCAGATATTTGGATGATCTTGACAGACTGTTTTCCAAAGAAACTATTTTATCAGCGAAAATAAAAATAATCCCTGTCAAGGATGTATTAGAGCGAAAAAAGTTTATCCTTGCGGCCTATAATGGTGGCGAAGGAACTATAGCGAAGGCTCAGTCATTGGCTCAAAAAGCTAAAAAGAATCCCAAAAGCTGGAATAATGTTCAGATGTTTTTGGAGCAAGCAAAAGCGGATAATCCGGATCAGGTGCGTAAATATGTTAAAGATGTTTTTAAGAATGAAGCTGAATTTGCTGATAAATCTTTGGTGGATAAGGGAGCAAAGAATAAGAAAATCAACAAGCCCAAAGGTCGTTGTTCAAAGGGGCATTGGGTTACGATTGATGAACACCCGGTATTCATATGCGATTAGTCTCGACTTTATTCTTGGTTCTGATAGTTTTTTTGGCCGGCTGTGGGGTAGAGAATCGTAAGGCAGCGCGCTTGTTCGGGAATATGACTTATAATATAGGTGATGAGCGTTCTGTTGAGTCTGTAACACTTGTCAATGCTTCTTATCGCACATTGTTTCTGAATGTCTTTTACGATAATAAGTATGTTTATGGCGATCTCGATGACGACGGATTGAAGGATGCTGCGGTTATAACAGAACAGAATTCCGGAGGAAGTGGTTATTGTTATGTGCTTAACTTTTTGATCAATGATGGAGAGATGCTTGTGCACAAGGCATCCCGCCGTTTAGAGGGAGCAATCGAGATCAATAGGATGTCCTTGAAAAATGGAAGGGTTTATATTGATATGGATGTTCGGCAGGGGGAGGGGTACGCGGAGCATCCTTCAAGACGTGTAAAGAAAGTTTATGAATATGCTGATCCTGACGTGTTTGTCTTTCCTGTCTTTTGTTCATAATCGTTCATCTTAGGTCAAATGAATCCCGTAAAGGACGGAGCTGTAAGTGGTTGAAATAAAAAGCAATTCAAAGAAAGTCGCCCTGTTGACCTTCGGCTGACCGTATGGAGAAGATACGCACGATGATATTAAAGGTTTTGGAGGCGATTTATGGGTAATAAAGCAAAAATGACTGATCTGGTTGTATTTCGTCCTCAAGGCGCTAATGTGGCTTTGGAGGTCAAACTTAAGGATGAAACTGTCTGGCTTACACAAGCTCAAATGTCAGCCTTGTTTCTGACAGATGATTGACAAATCTCTTTTGCTCATGGTGTAGTGATGGATTAAGTCATCTTGAGCGTCTGGTATATTCAAAAGGTTGTTGATTTCGTTGGTAGAAAAGATAAAACGTCGTGGCATATTGAACCCTTGGTTGTTTTATTAATGGTTAGGGTGATATTTAATTCAGTCAAAATTTCCCATCAGATCAAAAATCCGCAGTCACAAGTGCCTTTTCTGCCAGTTGGTTCTTAGCCGTTGACAATTTGACGCAATTTCACGAATTTCACGAAAAATGGCAATTCTCATATATATATTCTATATTTATATCATGGTGGACGTGATAGTTAAGAAGATCATAGTTTCATTCATGCTTTTGGCATTCCTGCTTACAGGCGGGGTGGTGCCAGTGTCTGCCCAAACGCTGCTTTCTAGGCCTGGGGAAATGGTGGCGTTAAGCACCGCCTTTCATCCGCCAGTTCTTAGTGGTGTTAAGGTTTATGCGGATAATCCCTTCCGGTTTGATTTCATCCTGGATAGGGGTGATGCTACGAAGGGCCAGAACCTGGCATTAAAAGATGAATCCACCCGTTTGATCAAATACTTTCTTGCCTCATTAACCGTACCGGAGAAAGACCTTTGGGTAAACTTAAGCCCGTACGAAAAAGACCGCATTGTGCCGAAAGCCTTTGGCCAAACCGAAATGGGCCGTGATCTATTGGCTCAGGACTATTTCTTAAAGCAATTAACATCCAGCCTGATGTTTCCAGAGGGTGATTTGGGTAAGAAATTCTGGGCCGAGGTTTATAAGCAAGCTCAGGAGAAGTTTGGGACAACTGATATTCCGGTGGATACCTTTAATAAGGTGTGGATCGTACCATCTAAGGCTGTGATTTATGAAAACAAGGATGCGGCCTATGTGGTCGAATCTAAGTTAAAGGTGATGCTAGATTCAGATTATGTCGCGGCGGCTAATGCATCAACAACACCTATACCGGGTGTAGATGTAGCGCCAAGCGTTTTGGCCAAGGAGATAATCCGCCAGATCATCCTTCCGGCTCTTGAAAAAGAGGTTAATGAAGGCAAGAATTTCGCTCAGCTTCGTCAGGTTTATAACTCCCTTATTCTCGCCACATGGTACAAGCGCAAGATGAAGGAAAGCCTTTTGAGCAAGGCTTATGTTGACCAGCAGAAGGTTGGGGGCGTCAATATTGACGATCCCAAGGAGGCCGAGAAGATCTGGGTGCAATATGTGGAGGCTTTTAAAAAGGGTGCTTATAACTTTATTAAGGAAGAAAAAGATCCTGCTTCGGGGGACGTTGTGCCCAAGAAGTATTTCTCGGGTGGTGTGGCTTTCGATAAAGCAATGAATGTGATCCTCGAATATACAAAACAGCTCCCAGGTCTGTTGGATAATGCCATGCAGGTGACCGTAGACATGACAATGCCTGGGAATCTTCAGGTGAATGGGGATGATATTAAGGGTGCAAGAATTAATACAGGTGTTAGCGTTAAATTTCTTTTGGATAAGGAGCAATATCCGTTATGGAAGATCAATTCGATGGGGTATATTTTGTTGGGGTCTTTAGATGATGAGGATTCCAGTGTTCGGATGTCAGCTTTAAAACAGATCATGCTGCTGGTTGACAAGAAACCCGAATTGATCAATCAAGCCATTATTGATAAGTTACTGGTGCTGATGGGTGATAATGAGTGGAATGTACGCCAAGCAGCGGCGAATGCCATAGGAGAACTGGCGAAGGCGCGGCCTGAGTTAATGAATGAAGGTGTTAGGGACGCGTTAGTGGGGAAATTGTCAGACGACGATAATGATGTACGCCAAGCAGCGGCGAATGCCATAGGAGAACTGGCGAAGGCGCGGCCTGAGTTAATGAATGAAGGTGTTAGGGACGCGTTAGTGGGGAAATTTTCAGACGGACAGTGGAATGTACGCCAAGCAGCGGCGAATGCCATAGGAGAACTGGCGAAGGCGCGGCCTGAGTTAATGAATGAAGGTTTTAGGGACGCGTTAGTGGGGAAATTGTCAGACGACGATAATGATGTACGCCAAGCAGCGGTTCAAGTGGTAGGCGCGTTGGTTATTGCGCAAGAAGGAGATCTGGTTTTAACTCAAGAAATGGTTAATTTTGTTCAAGACCAAACCCACGGGTTTGGTCTTGAACAAAATTATATAACAAAAGGCATGAATCTCCTGTTTGCTTTTGCCCGAGTGAACGATCCGGAGGCCTTGAATGTATTTTTATCTGTGATCAGGCCTCTTAACCAGCAACAAAAATCTGCATTGGCTGATATTGCTTATAGTTATTTCAAAGGAAATGCATTTACAGGATTTATGGATATTCTCCGACTTCATCGAGCCGAAGACTACAATTCTTTAATTGATGTTTACCGGTCGGATTTCTTAAAGATGATCAATCTGGATCGTGAAATACAAGGTCGTATACTTGACGGATGGGATGGTGTTGCCCGGCTTTTGAGTATGGCACAGCGCTATCCGATCATTCAGGAGACGATCGTCAGCAAGGTCATTGTTACACTGCGCCTTTTACGGCAAGGAGCTGGTAGGGACACGGGGTTTAGGCAGGCGGCGAATATCGAAGGCCGTTTCCCGGAATTGAAGGATAATTTGATGCGTTTATTGGAGAATGGCAATATTCCTTTGTATGTGAAACGCCGTTTGTTGCAGAGTTTTCCCCTGGGGGATCGCGAGGATATAGAACTTTTGCGTGAAAGGGCTATCCGCCTGGTCAATGCGGCCACAGGATTGGGTGATTCTCGCACTGGCCTTGTGGGTAGGATCCGGGACAGGATCCACAATAACCCATCCAGTCAGGATCTGCCCGTGGTCGAGGCGTACAGGATTTTTATTGAAACAAACGGACGCGATGGCGAGGCGCGCTTGGATCGGTTGGGTTATAGTGTCAGCAGTGCTGACCGTGTATCTAATCAGCGTAAGGAACAGACGTTACGAGCGTGTGATGATCTCCTGGCAAGTTTAAAGCAGGTGTATGGCGGTGGTGGCCTGGAGAATATTCGGGAATCAATGGACGCATTGACAGATCTTTTGAGGCCGGAGCAAAGGAATGAGATATCTAACAATCCGTTGATGATCGATCGTATTTTAAAACAGGGAGTTAATGGATTAGAGGATCTTGGAATTGTTGTAAAAATGCGTCAGGCGATCAATGATGTGGTTGGTCATGCTGGTGGTGAAACCTTGTATCAGGCGCTCAAACTTGATCTTCGCCTGGAAGTCCTTGTGTACAGAATATTAAATAGTCTTGATGAAACGGTCAAGAATTCTCCGGAAGGCCTTTTGTTGATGCTGGATAATAGCCGGTTGAACGGCTATGGAGGCGCTGGCATAGGTCGGCTGGTTAAAGAGCTGGAAAGTGTTACTCAGAAAACGAACGGCCGGCAGAAAGACATGCGGTTATATGCCGTGATTAGGAAGACTGAAAGGATGATGAAGGATGCCCTGGGTGACGCTGTCAGCGGTTATCAGACAATGGCTGAACAGACGGGGGCGGCGCTCAGTGTCGGGAATGAAGACCAGATATGGGTTGAGAACTTTTCGTCAAATATTTTTAGGGGCGATAGCCTGTATCTGTTATCGCTTTTGACGAACCGTTTGAAGGAAACTGTTAAAAATAAACTTGGGTTTTCAGGCTGGCAAGTCGTGGTTGATGGAACAATGTCAGGAAAACTGCATTATGTGGATGGCCTGGAGCGTTTGAATGAGGTTAAAGAAGACGAGATACTGGTTATTGACCGTTTGCCATCGGACAGCCCGGTGTTAAGCCGTGTGGCCGGGATCATTGTTTTCGAGGAAGACAGTCTTTTGTCCCATCCCGCCATCAGAGCCCGGCAGAACGGGATCCCGTATATTGTTTGTCCGGACAAGGTGTTGATCGAAAAGTATTACGGACAGGAAATGACGATCGCGGCGAAGGGCAGCGACGTTGATATCAGGGAAGGAAAAATACAAAGTAATTCTTTTGTAAAAGTAGGACAACAGATACAGGTTCCATCAGCAGACCTGAAGTCGGATATTGTTATTTTACCGGAAGATTATAGTCCTGATACTGTTGGGCAGAAGGCATATAATCTACACGAAATGGATAGTATCCCTTTGGCGTATGGACAACGACAGGCCCGTCATATGGCTTTAAGTTTTGCTTTATATGACCGGGTTTTACAAGATCCGTCCAATCAGCAGCAGAGAACTAGTATGAACGCAGCATTAGATCTGTTAACGCCGGGTGGTGTTTTCAATGAGAATGCCGCCGGAAACCTGGCCAAGATACGCAACGGGGTCGAGTCAATGCGCATCCCTTTGAATATGCTTGAGCAGGTCAGAAATTCCATTCGTCAACAAATACCAACCGGGCTTGTATTTTTAAGATCATCGACCAATGCTGAAGATCTTCCTTCTTATGCTGGAGCGGGACTGTATGATTCTTTTGGGGCGGTTGACCCGGATGATTTTGAACAATTGGAGATGTATATCAAGAAGGTATGGGCATCGGTATGGAATGAGCGCGCCTATGCGGACAGAGAGCGTAACGGGATTGACCACAAGTCAGTGCACATGGCGGTGCTTGTTCATGAAATGGTCAATGCAGCTTACAGTTATGTTGTGCATACAGTTAATCCATTGAGTAAGAATCCAGATGAAATGATGATCGAACTCGTGCAGGGGTTGGGCGAAGCTTTGGTCAGCAGTAGCATGGAATATCAGGGCGCACCGCACCGGTTTGTGTATAACAAAAAGACCGAAAAGATCACAAGAATGGGGTATGCCGACAAAGATTGGAGGCTGGTTGTTAAAGATGGGCGCCTTGCGCGAGAGTTGACGGATTTTTCGGACGATATTTTCGTCAATGGCAACGGTGAAGATCTGTTGCCTGGCTTGTTCAAACAGGCCGTTGGCGTCGAACAGTTTTTTAATGGGAAAGCCCAAGATATAGAGGGGTGTTTCTTAAAGAAAGATGTCGGCAATTTTGAAACTGTTTTTGTTCAATCGAGGGATCAGCAGGCCATTGAGGATAAGGCGATGTTAGTTAACTTTGCGTCAAGCACTTATCAACATTCTGTAGTTGATATGGCATCGTCAGTAAAACCCGATAAGACCGGCGGTATTGACTTAACCCCTAATAGAATGTCGCTTCAGGTCAATAATTCAGGTGACAACGCCCAATTCAAATTCGACCCCGTCATGCTTAAGCGTCTGCAGGACGCTTCCGGCCTTACTCCGGTCATAATTGAGATGCGCCCTATGACCATGCCACTACCGGAATTTTTTGGAATAAAACAATCAAATCCTAATAATTGACTTTGAAAGTAGGGGAGTCTGCTAAAGTATTGGTACGTTTATCCCGGATTTTTCAATAGACTTCAGCTTTTGGAATCCAATCCCAGGTAAATTCGTCAATCTTTGAGAACAATCCTTCGAACCAAGGCCTACGTTTTCCATTCAATCCAACCTTGAGAACTGAATGACGGTACTTTTTGCCAATCCAACTTCCTATTGCAAAGCATTTGAATCTCAGCGTCTGTAAACGATGTTGTGATTTCACTCCAAGAACAGCCTGTCTGAATAAACTAATCAAGTTATACGCAACCATGACTGATCGAAAGGATGCTTCAGTTGCATAAAAATCCTGCAAACAAAATCCGTTCACAGCAAAGTCATATTTGAGTTCTTCAATTCTGTTTTCGCAATCTGCTCTTTGTCTGTATAAGCGCCAGATCTCAAGTGCTGGCAAACGCAAATTGGTAACCCATGCCTGATACCGATAATCATGCATGTCAAAAAGAAATTTCCCACAAGCCTTGGGACGCTCTTCAACAAGTTGCCGGGTAACTGCAACCCTGCGCGGCTTTGACCATGTCCCAGCTTGATATTCAAATTCACTGCATTCAATTCCGCCATCCACTTTGACCCAGTTACGGATCGCCTGAATCTTCATTTTCTTCAAACATTCGGCTGACCGATGGTTGCTTAAAAGGATGACTGTTGAGCGGGTTTTGAAGGGCGTTAATAAAAGTATTTTGATCTGAATTAAAAATGAATGCCCTTGTTAATCCGACCACCAAACATGCGGCTGTATCGACTTTTAATGTTGTTTCGCCCAAAGATAACGGTATGGCACCGGCACGCTTGGCCTGTTCAACTTCATCCGGTGTAAAATCACCTTCAGGACCAATTAAAAAAACAAATTCTTTGCCAGTTTTACACTGATCAAGCGCCCGCATCATGGGAATCCTCGGTCCTTGTAACCATGGGATAAAAACATGCGTGTTAACCGTTGATAGATTCTTAAGAAATGCTCCAATTTCGACCTGATTTGAAATTTCCGGCAACCAAAGGCGTTTGCTTTGCTTCAACGCACTAATGCTGATGCGTAAATACCGCTCATGTTTCTTTTCGACTCTCTCGTTATCCAGGACAACCTCTGTTCTTTCCGTAAGCAGAGGAATAATCCTGTTCACTCCCAATTCCGTGCATTTTTCAATGATCAATTCAAACTTGGTTCGTTTGGGGATGGCACATGCCAATGTGATCAACCCTGAAGTGGATGGTTGTTCCTGAAAAGTTTCATCAAAAGAAAATTCTACGGATGATTTTGAGATATGAAGAATTCTGGCCAGGGCAAGCGCCCCGCAGCCATTGACCAGTTCAACCTTGTCCCCTGGTTGCAAACGCAAAACTTTAAACAAATGATTGATTTCATCAACATCATTTAAGACAGCCTTGGCTGCATCAAGCGAAAAAGAGCAAAAACAACGGTACCTGGACATTATTAATAACTGCCGATGTTTTCTTTAATGAAATAGGTGATCTGGGGATTATCCAGCACACCTTTTGTTAAAGCGCCAGCATCCACATCAGCACCATC
>JAZDPD010000071.1:0-14112 GCA_043798045.1 Candidatus Omnitrophota bacterium
ATGATAAATGGAATAAAGAAGAAAATCTTAATATTGACTGGATTGCATTTAGAGATCGATATTTCACTGCCATTATTGAACCAAATGAACAGGCAAAAAATTATTTTGTAAAAAATATTAACGATGAAGCACTTGTTGTCGGATCTGGGGTTTCAACAATTGTTAATTCTGGGGCAACGATTTCATTAGAGTATAAAGTTTATGCGGGTCCGCAAAAGCTTGATATTATGGAGAAAGCAGGTAAAAATTTTACTTCGTTGATGGTTTTCAGTAATTGGGGATGGTTAGATGCTGTTTCGAAAGTAATGTATTGGTTATTAGGCATTTTATATAACATTTTACATTCATGGGGTTTGTGTATTATTGCGATCAGTTTGATTGTTTATGGGGCCATGTACCCTTTGACAGCCAAAAGCCTTGTTTCTATGAAAAAGCTTCAAGCTTTACAACCAAAAATGAAGGAAATTCAGGAAAAACACAAGAATAACCCTGAGAGGCTTAATAAAGAGGTTGTTGAATTATATAAAACACATCAGGTTAACCCATTGGGTGGTTGTTTACCCATGTTGCTGCAAATGCCAATTTTTGTTGGTTTATATCAGGTTTTATGGCGTTCTGTTTATTTTAGAGGGGAAAGTTTCTTATGGATAAAGGATCTATCCTTACCTGATCATACTATTAAGCTTTCGTTTACATTGCCATTTCTTGGTGAATACGTTAATGTTCTTCCAATCCTTATGATTGGTATTATGATGATTCAACAGAAGTTAAATATGCAATCAATGGCTGCCGCTACACCAGAACAAGCTACACAGCAAAAAATAATGGCTATTGTATTTCCTTTTTTAATTGGATTTGTTTTCTATAATATGGCAAGCGGTCTTAATTTGTATTTTGTAATTTTCTATCTATTGTCTACACTGACACAGTGGAAAATTACTTCTACATCGAAATGATTTCAATATGAGTCCCACTGGGAAGTCGTTTGAATTTGAAGGTAAAACAGTCGAAGACGCCATTCTAAAGGCAATGGTTTCATTAAATGTTCCACGTGAAACATTAAAGATCAAGATTGTATGTGAAGAGCAGCGAGGCTTGTTTGGAATGGAGGGTGTTAAGCAGGCAAAGATCAAGGTTTTGCTTAAGGCTTGATTGTTTTTTCAAGATTTGATCTAGGCGATCGTCCCGGACTTAAGAGTTGCAAGATTGTACATCAGCATCAAAATTTCTCCCGCCAAAAAACTTTCTTTTTTTTGTAATTATTATTTTATTTATTTAAATATATGTTATATTGTATTGTATTGAAAATAGTCTTAAACCCGAATTGTGCATTACGGGCTGTTTTTCGACACAAGCGCTTGCACAAAAAAGTGCATTCGCCTTTGAATTGGCTTTCTACAATTTCTTATCCGGAAAAGGCCCGGGTTCAACCCGCATTACCACTTTCTATTGAAAAATGCGGGTTAAATTAATGTTTCATGTGAAACACTTTGACGGGATTTATGGCAAAAACAATTGTTATATGCAATCAAAAAGGGGGCACGGGGAAGACAACGACATCAGTAAATCTTTCGGCGGCCTTAGCTGATTTAGGTAAAAAGATAATCCTTGTTGATATGGATCCACAGGGAAATACAACAAGTGGCATTGGTGTTAATAAAAATCAGATACAAAATTCAGTTTACGAAGTCCTTTTAAATAAGATTCCGTCACTGAATGCTGTTTTAAAAACATCTGTTCCTAATTTAGATTTAATTCCGTGCAATATACATCTTACGGGGGCTGAAATTGAGTTAGTGGGAGTATTATCCCGCGAAACACGCCTGAAGAAAGCACTGGCCGATATTAAAGATTCATATGATTATGTTATCATTGATTCCCCGCCATCTTTAGGTCTTTTAACGTTAAATGCGTTAGTTGCGGCGGATTCTATCCTTGTTCCGATACAATGTGAGTTTTATGCACTGGAAGGTGTATCTCAATTATTAAATACAATAACATTGGTCCGTGAGGGTTTGAATCCTTCTCTTCATATTGAAGGTGTTCTTTTAACCATGGCGGACTTTAGAACAAATCTTACTGTTGAAGTGATTAATGAAATCCGGAATTATTTTAAAGATAAAGTTTTTCAGTCCATTATTCCGCGAAATATTCGTTTGAGTGAGGCGCCTAGTCATGGAAAGCCGATTAATCTTTATGATAGCGCTTCTATTGGTTCAAAGAAATACGCGGAACTTGCCAAAGAACTTGTTGCGAATAATTGTAAGTAGTTGACAGTAAATAACTTACGACAAATGGGGATACAATATGGCGTTAGGTCGAGGTCTTTCTGCGCTGATCACAGAAAAAAATGAATCAGATCCTGCATCTTCCACGGGTTTGGAAGTTTCCATTGCCTTGATCAAGGACAATCGTTTCCAGCCGAGACTGACGTATGATGTTGTTAAGATTGATGAACTGGCTGTTTCTATTAAAGAAAAAGGACTGTTGCAGCCTATTGTTGTACGAAAATCGGGAGATGGTTTTGAAGTCATTGCTGGAGAGCGACGATTAAAGGCTGCGCGTAAGCTCGGCCTTGAGAAGGTCCCTGTTGTGATCAGGAATGTGGATGATAAAGAAGCCCTTGTTTTGGCGCTTATTGAGAATATTCAGCGGGAGGAGCTTAATCCTATTGAAGAAGCTCAAAGTTTTCGTCGGTTAATTGATGAGTTTAAGAATACGCAGGAAGATGTGGCCCGCATGGTCAGCAAGGATCGGGCTACGGTGGCCAACCTGATCCGTTTATTAAAGTTGCCCAATGATATCCAGAAAGCTGTTGCTGACGGGAAAATTTCATCAGGACACGCCCGCGCCATTCTTTCGGTATCAGATGAATCGTCGCAAATGATTCTTTTTGCTGAAATCATTCAAAAGGGACTGTCAGTTCGTGAGGCGGAAGAAAAAGCTAAAACGGGCATTGACCGCGACAAAGTAATATCTAAAATTATAAAAAACACATTAAAAGATCCTGAGGTTGCTACTCTGGAAGAAGAGTTGCGCCAGATTTTTGGCACCAAGGTTGAAATTCAGAACAAGCGTGGGAACAAGGGGCGTTTGGTGATCGAGTATTATTCACTCAATGATTTTGACCGGATATTGGAGGTTGTGCGCAAATGAAAGAAAGCATCCTGGTTATTGTTAAGCCCGATGGCAT
Organism: Candidatus Omnitrophota bacterium; assembly: GCA_043798045.1. Classification (GTDB taxonomy): domain Bacteria; phylum Omnitrophota; class Gorgyraeia; order Zapsychrales; family Fredricksoniimonadaceae; genus Fredricksoniimonas. The sequence continues at coordinate 3,194 of JAZDPD010000071.1, forward strand.
GATTAAAGGTCATGCGGGGCATGTGCTGACGCGTTTTGAAGAAACAGATCTCAAGTTGATTGGTGCGCGCGTGGTCAAGGTGACGCGTGATTTGGCCGAGGCACATTATTTTCAATTGAAAGACAAGCCTTTTTTTGATGAGCTTATTCATTTTTTAATGGGTGATCTGCACAATCATCAGGATCTTGTTCTGGCCATGGCTTTTATTGGTGAGGATGCTGTTTTAAAAGGCCGTTCTATTGCGGGTGCGACCAATCCTGAGCTGGCAGATCCGCATTCCATTCGCGGCAGCATGGGTCGGGTGACCACCAAGGGAGTTTTTGAAAATGTGATTCATGTTTCTTCGGACCCCGTTGAGGGTGCCAGGGAAATCAAATTATGGTTTACACCGGAAGAAATTGCGCAGGAGCTTTTTCCGACAGCGACATCAGGACATAGAAAGGTTTGGGCATGATCACAGGCATGACTGGTTTTGGTTCGGCGACATTTGTAGCCGGAAGGATCAAGGGGTTAATCGAGGTCAAAAGTGTGAATCACCGGTATCTGGACCTGGCTTTTTATTTACCATCCGGGTTTGGTTCGGTTGAAAACAAGATTCGGGAAATGCTGGCTAAAGAACTGGCCCGCGGGCGCGTGACTGTTTCGGCGAGGATCACGGACAAGCCTAATCAGGAGGTTCGTTTTAATGAGAATTTGATTGAAGAATATTTACGACATGCCAAGAGCATGGAAAAGAAATACAAGCTTTCCAACAATCTGACACTGGCTGATCTTATCCGTATGCCGGGGATTGTGGATGTTAAGGAAGTTTTTGTGGAAGCCGCAGAAATGTGGCCGGCTGTCGAGAAGGGGCTTGTGCAGGCGATCAGGGGTCTTAAGGTGATGCGCCAGCGCGAAGGCAAAAGCCTTGCCAGGGACATCGGATCCAAATTAAAACTCATGAGTGCACGTCTTAAGAATATTCAAAAACGACATGATGAGCTTTTGAAAGCGTATCAAAAAAAACACAAACCGGAAGACTTTGCTTCCTATCAGAAAAGCATTGATGTGAATGAAGAGATTTCCCGTTTCAATCATTATATTGATGAAATGCAGGCCTTATTAAAGGCCAATATTCCCGTGGGGAAGAAAATGGACTTTATTGCCCAGGAAATGCAGCGTGAAACCAATACGTTAGGGTCAAAGTTGCAAGATGATCTGGTTTCCAACGCGGTCATTGCCTTAAAGAGCAAGATCGAGAAGATCCGCGAACAGGCGAATAACGTCGAATGAACCGCAAGCCAGGCCGCATCATTATTCTTTCGGGGCCTTCAGGTGCCGGTAAGACAACGCTTCACGATCTTTTATTGAAAACGCCGGCCTTTGTAGGACGGACTATTCGTTCCATTTCAGCGACAACGCGCTTACCCAGGGGTGAGGAGCGCCATGGTCGTGAGTATTACTTTTTAACGCGCAAGATGTTCGAGTATAAAATCAAGGCAGGTCATTTTCTTGAATGGATGCGCGTGTTTGATCATTATTACGGCACACCCATGAAACAGGTGCGTGAAAATCTTCGTAGGGGCAAGAACGTCCTTTTGTGCATTGATGTCAAGGGGGCCTTGTTGGTGAAAAAGAAAATGCCGCAGGCCTTGATGATCTTTGTGAAGACTCCGACGATAAAGGAACTTCGCCGCCGCCTTGAAAGCCGCGGCACGGATACGCCTGAAAGCATTGCCCTTCGCCTTAAGACGGCACAAGAGGAGTTGCAGCAGGAGTCCAGGTATGACCAGGTGATCGTTAATGATGATTTGAAAAAAGCTTTTTTAACATTGGTATCGGTGCTGGAAAAAGGGCTTCGTTGACTTTTTAACGCCGGTATGTTATATAACAGCCTTGTTTCTGAAGGGTTAAGATTGTTAAGGAGGATAGAATGGTGTATTTACCGCTTGAAGGGCTTCTTCCCCGCGCAGGGAATAGTTCGTATAAATTAGTTCGTATGGTGGCTACGCGCGCATTGGAGATTGGCGAAGGTGCGGCCAAATTGGTTGAAGCCAATTCGCAGGAAAAGCCTGTGACAACGGCGATGCGTGAGGTGATTGCTGGTTGCGTGGTGACCAAAGAAGTGGCCGATCTTGCAAAGAAAGCGTCGAAAAAGGGGTAACCCCTATGGCGGCGAAGAATGTTGTTTTGGCGGTAACAGGCAGTATTGCGGCATATAAAGCGGCGGATATTGTGCGTCGTCTTCAGGATCAGGGTGTTGTGGTGACGGTGATGATGACACCCAATGCCGAGAAATTTATCAGCGCGCTTACTTTTGAGGCTTTGACCCACCGGCCTGTTTATCGGGATATGTTTGCCCATGAAGGTGATTGGAATATTGCGCATGTGTCGCTGGCGAAGCTGGCGGATATTTTTTTGATTGCGCCAGCAACGGCAGATGTTATTTCCAGGATGGCGATGGGTATGGCCGATGACATTGTGACCTGTATGGCCTTGACGACAAAAGCCCCGATGGTTGTGGCTCCGGCAATGAATGTGGATATGTATTCGAACAGGATTTTTCAGGAGAATATGGCGAAGTTAAAATCAATGGGGGTTATCTTCATTGAGCCGCGGGAGTCCAGGCTGGCGTGTGATGTGGTGGGTAAGGGTGCGTTGGCGGATGTGGATGTGATTGTCAAGACGGTTTCAGATCTTTTAAAATAATTTTATGGCGCGGGAGCCAAGTGGTAAGGCAGCAGTCTGCAAAACTGCTATGCACCGGTTCAAATCCGGTCCGCGCCTCCAAATTTTTTGTTAGAGAAGTTCCATGGTCCCGCCTTTCAGTAGATGGCCGGGGTGATCCTAGGACGGGTTTCAAGAATTTTTGAAATTCGAAATTTGGGCGAGTGGTGGAATGGTATACACGAAGGACTTAAAATCCTTTGGCTGAAAGGCCTTGAGGGTTCAATTCCCTCCTCGCCCATGTTTATTGGCTGAAAAGATTTTTCTTGTCGCTTTTGTTCGGACAAGATATACTCGTTAAAAATTTGAAGCACCGTGGATCCGTAGCTCAGTTGGTTAGAGCACTTCCTTGACATGGAAGGGGTCAGAAGTTCGAGTCTTCTCGGGTCCACCATATATTTGTTATTCAGTTTCCGGATGAGAATTGAACAGATCTCTCCACACTCCGACGAAAGGTCGGCTTTGTTTTTTATGGATTATTCACGCGATATTGATATTCTCCGACACAGCGCCTCTCATGTGCTGGCCCAGGCTGTTAAGCAGATTTGGCCTGATGTGAAAGTGGCCATCGGTCCGGCCATTGATACAGGTTTCTATTACGACTTTGACAAGAAAGAGCCGTTCACGGACCAGGATCTGTTGCAGATTACCAAGGCGATGCAAAAGATCATCAACCGCAATCTTCCCATTCAACAGTCATGGATGGACAAGAAAGCCGCGGCAGAACTTTTTCGTCAACAGGGTGAAATTTATAAAGCGGAACTTATCGAAGGCATTGCTGATGATCAGGTGTCTATCTTTACGACAGGGAATAACGAGTTTGCCGATCTTTGCAAGGGGCCTCATGTGGCTGCCACCGGTCAGATCAAGGCCTTTAAACTTCTTTCGGTCGCGGGCGCGTATTGGCGCGGTGATCAAAAGAATCAAATGCTCCAGCGTATCTACGGCACAGCCTTCCCGTCGAAAGAAGAACTTGACCAGTATTTGAAATTCCTGGACGAGGCGGATAAGCGCGACCATCGCAAGATCGGGAGTGACCTTGACCTTTTTCATATTTATCATGAAGAGGCGGGCGCGGGATTGGTTTTTTATCATCCCAAGGGCGCTTTGATGCGCAAGATCCTTGAAGACTATACCAAGGACCTGCACCTTAAGCGCGGGTATGACCTGGTGCAAACGCCGAATTTCCTGCGTGGCAAATTATGGCAGATATCAGGACATGCCGAGCATTACCGCGAGAATATGTATTATTTCCAGATTGATGGCGAAGAGTATGCGGTCAAGCCCATGAATTGTCCGGGGCACATGCTCATTTATAAAACAAAACTTCATTCTTACCGTGAGTTACCCATCAAGCTTTTTGAGCTGGGGACGGTTTATCGTTATGAAAAAGCCGGCGTGTTGCACGGGTTGCTTCGTGTGCGCGGCTTTACCCAGGACGATGCGCATATCTTTTGCCGTCGCGATCAGATTCAGATCGAAGTGGAAAAAGTATTGGACCTTGCTTTTGAAATTTTGCACGCGTTCGGGTTTCATGATTATGAGATCGAACTCAGCACCCAGCCGCCCAAGTTTATTGGAAACCAGGCTGACTGGGATCTGGCCACAGAGTCTTTGAAAAAGGCTCTGGAGCATAAAGCCATTTCTTATCATGTGAATGAAGGTGATGGTGCTTTTTACGGCCCCAAGATAGATCTGAAATTAAAAGATGCATTGGGGCGTAAATGGCAATGCAGTACGGTTCAATGTGATTTTGCGTTACCAGAACGCTTTGATCTTTCTTTTATCAATGAGAAGGGCCAGGCCGAGCGTCCGATTATGCTTCACCGTGCTCTTTTTGGAAGTGTGGAAAGATTTTTTGGTACACTCATTGAGCATCATGCAGGTAATTTTCCGGTATGGCTGTCACCTGTTCAGGTTGTTGTCATTCCGATCCGTCCGGAACATGACGTGTATGCCAATACGGTTGCGGATCAGCTGCGCGATCAGGGGATTCGAATTCAAGTGGATGCGCGCAATGAATCGTTGGGCAAGCGCATCCGTGAAAACAGGTTGCAGCGCGTGCCGTATATGCTTGTGATTGGTGATAAAGAGGCTGCAAGTCAGGCGGTGGCGGTCAGAAAACGCCCTGAAACAGACCTTGGTTCCATGTCCGTCGGACAGTTTTTCGAGCTGGTGCATAAAGAGATTGTTGACAAAGTTTAGTTTTTTAAGATAATAGTGCATCGCCCTGCAGCGTAAGGGGCTTTTTGGCGACGGAAAGTCGCTTAATCTCCACGATAGTGGAGTTTTTTGGAGGTGGTCGTTATTCAAAAAAGGATACGGGTTAATGAACAGATCCGTTCGGCTGAGTTGCGCGTGATCGGGCCGAATTCGGAACAGCTGGGCGTGGTGACAACGGCGCGCGCGATGGAATTGGCGGAACAATTCGAACTTGATCTGGTGGAGGTGGCGCCAACAGCAAAACCGCCCGTCTGTCGAATCATGGATTTCAGCAAATATAAATATGAGCAGGAAAAGAAAGAACGCAAGGCAAAAAAGAATGCGCATATTTCACAGCTCAAGCAGATCAGAATAAAGCCGCATATTGAGGAACACGATTATCAAACAAAACTCAAGCAGACAATGATGTTCCTTGAGAAAAAAGACAAGGTTCGTGTTAATTTGTTTTTTCAAGGGCGAGAGATGGCTTTCAAGGACCAGGCCAAGATATTGTTGGACCGGTTTGTGACAGATACAGCGGAAATGGCGCAGGTTGAGAAAGATGTGATGATGGAAGGGCGCGTGATGTCAATCGTTATTGCCCCGAAATCAGAGAAGATTTAGGTTAAACAAAAGAGGTTGTTATGCCAAAGTTGAAAACAAAAAAAGGCGTGGCCAAACGCTTTAAGATCACCAAGTCTGGTAAGATCAAAAAGCGTAGCGCGGGCCGCGGTCATATTCTTTCTAAAATGTCACGTAAGCGTAAGAGAAAGCTCCGTAAGGGCAGCTATCTTGCCGGTGTCGAAGTCAAGAAGATCAGGAGGATGATGCCTTATGGTTAAAATCAAATATTCTGTGGCGCGTAAAAAGGGACGTAAACGCGTTTTCAGATTAACAAAAGGTTTTTACGGTCAGAAGAAAAATCGCTGGGGTCAGGCGATGCGCGCCCTTATCAAGGCGCTGCGTTACAGCACGAAGCATCGCAAGGCACGTGCCAGGGATTTTCGCAGTCTCTGGATTGTTCGTATCAATGCCTCTTGCCAGCAAAACGGCATGATCTATAGCCGTTTTATGCGTGGATTAAAAGAAGCCAAGGTTCTTTTGGACCGCAAGATGTTGGCCGAGATTGCGATCAATGATCCGGCTACGTTCAAGAAGCTTGTTGAACTTGCCCAAAAGGCTCTTCCGGCCAAAGTTACACAACCCAAGGCGGACAAGAAGTAGGATTTCAGGGGTTTGATGATGAAAATAAAAAGAGCTCCTTTTTAAGGAGCTCTTTTCATGTATAATACGGATTCGTAATGGATGTTAATTATTTGTAAAATGGGATTAAAGCATGGTTTGGGATGTTGAGAAAATAAAAATTGAAGTGAAAGATAAGGTGGGTAGCGCCGAAACCCTGGAAGTGCTTGAAGCGCTGCGTGTCAAGTATTTAGGGAAAAAGGGGCTGGTCCAGGAAATGTATGCTGGCCTTGCGACGGCTTTGCCGGATGAAAAGAAAGATCTAGGCAAGGCGGCCAATGACATCAAGGTCCTGGTGGAGGCGCTGTTGGCTGAACGCAAGCTTGTTGTGGCTCGGCAGGCCAAAAAGGCGGATGCCCTGGACGTGACGTTGCCTGGCGTGACCCGAGAGAGAGGTACCCAGCATCTGATCAATCAGACGATTGAGGAAATTTGTGATGTGTTTGAGCGCCTGGGTTTTGTTATCCAGCGCGGGCCGGAGATTGAAACCGAATTTCATAATTTTACAGCTTTGAATATTCCACTTGATCATCCCTCGCGGGATTCTTTTGATACATTTTATCTGGACACGCAGGATCCTGGGGCGGAAGACCGGTTCCTGTTATTGCGCAGCCATACTTCACCCGGGCAGATGCGTGTGATGAGAAATCATAAGCCGCCGATGGCGGTTATTATTCCCGGAAAAGTTTATCGTCCGGATGCCGTTGATGCGAGCCATTCTTTCATGTTCCATCAGATTGAAGGTTTGTTGGTTGATAAAAATGTGACTTTTGCTGACTTGAAGGGTTTGTTGACAGCTTTTTGTCAGAAGTTTTTTGGGGATGATGTGAAGATGCGATTTCGTCCGCATTTTTTTCCGTTCACGGAACCGTCGGCGGAAGTTGATATCCAGTCGAATATCTTTAAAGGACGTGCTGGTAAATGGCTGGAAATCCTGGGTTGCGGGATGGTGCATCCAAAGGTGTTTGAACATGCCGGATATCCTGCGGGTGAATATTCAGGGCTGGCTTTTGGTCTGGGTGTGGAGCGTATTGCCATGCTCAAGCACGGGATCGGCGATATCCGGACGTTTACGGAAAATGACCTGAGATTTTTAAAACAATTTTAATATATGTAGAGATGCGGCATTGCCTCGTCTCTACACAATAAGGTTAAACCATAAGGCTTATGAAATTATCACTTAATTGGTTAAAACAATATGTTGATCACGGTTTAACGGCTGAAGAGCTTTCTTACCGCATGACCATGGCGGGCCTTGAAGTTGAGGGCGTGCAGTCTTTTGGCAATGATACGGTTTTCGAAATCGAAGTAACGCCCAATCGTCCGGATTGTTTGAGCATCCTGGGGTTGGCGCGTGAAGTGTCGGCCATTACGGATAAGGAATTGAAGATCCCGTCGTTTAAAAATCATTCGGATGCCGGCAGCGTGGATATTTCTATTGAATATACGGCTGGCTGTGGCCGCTACATTGGAACGCTCCTGGATGGTGTTGCGGTCAAGGCGTTCTCGATGGAGAAGGCCCTGTTGCTGCAGGCCCTGGGCCTTAATACGATTTCCAATATTGTGGATATTACCAACTTTGTTCTTTTTGAGATGGGCCAGCCATTGCACGCGTTTGATGCGGACAAGCTCGTGGGCGGGAAGATCATTGTTCGCCGGGCGAAAAAGGGCGAGAAGATTGTGACGCTGGATGATGTCGAGCGCACCCTGGATGAAAGTATTCTCGTGATTGCTGATGCGCAAAAACCGGTGGCTATCACGGGCATCATGGGCGGTTGTGATACGGCGGTAACGTCTTCTACGCGGCGGATCCTTTTGGAAAGCGCCTATTTTGACATGGGGCTTGTTCGCCGGGCTTCACGCCAATTAGGGTTAGGCAGCGACTCCAGCTATCGTTTTGAACGCGGCGTTGATTTTGCGGGTGTTGAGGCAGCCTCGCATCGGGCGACGGATTTAATGCTGGATTGGGCGGGCGGCAAGGTGATCGGGCGGCGTGACCAGTGCGCGGCGCAGGCGCTGCGTGCTGCGTCTTTACGCGCGGCTAATATTATTGTGGCCAACGCGGATATCCAGAAGCTTTTGGGCACAACGATTGATTTGGCCAGGGCCAAGAAAATCCTGGAACGCCTGGGTTGTTCTGTTGCTTTGTCACAGGATTCGCTGGAGGTGTCGCCGCCCGGGAATCGTCATGATATTAAAATCAAGGAAGATGTGATTGAAGAGATTGCGCGTGTGATTGGTTTTGACCATTTACCCATGTCTTTGCCGCGGATTGGGGCGGTGAATATTCCTGTGGACCATCAGCATGACGGGTTTAATGGCCGAATTTCCCGGGGGTTTATCGCCCAGGGATTTAATGAGGTTTTAACGTATGCCATGGTCAGCCGCGTGGCCCTGGAAAAAACAGGGTATGCTGGACCGGCGGCTATCCGCATGCAAAATCCAATGTCGGCGGAGCAGGAATTGATGCGGCCGACAGTTTTGGCCAATATGCTTTTGGTGGCTGCGTCGAATATAAACCATGGTCAGAAAGATCTGAAATTCTTTGAGGTTGGCAAACGTTATCTGGTTGAGGGTGAACGCTGGACGCTGGGCGTTTTGATCACGGGGCGACGCGAAGGGGATTGGCGCAAGGGCAAGCGGGAGGTGTTGGATTTTTTTGATCTTAAAGGAGCGCTTGAAGCGGTGCTGTCGCAAGAGCGTGTCACAGGGCTTTCTTTTGCTCCGGGTGAAGGCGCTGCGTTTGATGTCGGTCAGGTTGCCGTTGTTTCAGTGCAAGGCCAGGCGGCGGGGTTGATGGGTAAAATCAGTGATGAGGTTTTGAGTAAATTTGATATCAAGAAGGCCGCGGTGTATTTTGCCGAGATAGATCTGGAGCTTGTGGCTACACAGGTATCAGCGCGCGCCAAGTTTGAACTTTTGGATGAATACCCTTGCGTGGTCAGGGATATAAGCCTGGCGGTCAAGGGGGTTTGTTTTGAAGACATTCGCCAGGCGTGTTTTTCCCAGGGGAAAGAGCTTCTGAGAAAAGTATTGTTGGTTGAAGAGTACCGTGGTGATAAGATAGAGGCAGGATATAAAGGGTTGGTATTGTCTTTGGTGTATCAGGCTAAAGATCATACATTGACAGAAGATGAGATCAAGCCGGTGCATGAAGCAGTAGTGGCGCATTTGATCAAGTCTTTGGGTGTTATACGTCGATAAATTTTGCCTGCTGTGTTCGTCAGGGAGCATGTAAATTAGAACCAATGCGTGATTAAAGGGGATTGTTGTCTTCACGTGCCCTTGGGCCGTAAGCTTTTCCCCACCTGTATACCAGGTTCCAATACGCAAGTTTCCAACGGCATGAGCGGGTCTTATTTAAGAGGTTTTATGGGCTTGTTTGACGAGAACCTCATTTCTAACGCGCCCCTTTCGGTGCGCATGCGGCCGCAAACGCTGGAAGAGTATGTCGGGCAGGAACATATCCTGGGGCCCGGCAAACTCCTTACCCGCGCCGTTGAGGCTGATCGTGTCAGTTCCCTTGTTCTTTATGGCCCGCCAGGTTCGGGAAAAACAACACTGGCACTTTGTATCAGCCGAAAGACCCTGGCGCATTTTGAAAGCGTGAATGCCGTTGCTTCCAATGTCGAAGAGCTGCGCAAGATCCTGGCTGCGGCAAAAAACCGCATGGCTACCTCAGGCCATAAAACAATCCTTTTTATTGATGAAATCCATCGCTTCAACAAGGCCCAGCAGGATGTTCTGATGCCGGATGTTGAGAACGGGAATATTGTTCTCATTGGTGCTACAACCATGAATCCGTTTTTTTCACTGGTAAGCCCCCTTTTGTCACGCTCGCTTGTGTTTGAATTAAAGCCATTGACCAAAGAAAACATCCGGATGCTTTTGGAGCGTTCCTTGAAAGATGTTGCGCGCGGCCTGGGCGGGATCATGGTTAAGGCACAACCAGAGGCGCTTGATTTCCTGGCGGATATTTCTGACGGTGATGCGCGCCGGGGGCTTAATGCGCTGGAAGTGGGCTGCCTGACAACGCCCAAGGATAAGGATGGTGTTGTTATTTTTTCTTTGGCTGTGGCCCAGGAATCGATTCAGAAGAAACAGGTGCAGTATGACGGGGACGGGGATGTGCATTATGATACGGCCTCTGCGTTTATTAAATCCATGCGGGGTTCGGATCCGGATGCCGCGCTTTACTGGATGGCCAAGATGATCTATGCCGGGGAAGATCCGCGTTTTATTGCCCGGCGCATTGTGATCTGTGCTGCGGAGGATGTGGGCAATGCGGATCCTAATGCGCTGGTTTTGGCCAATGCGGCCATGCAGGTGGCGGAGTTTGTGGGATTGCCCGAGGCGCGCATTCCTTTGGCGCAGGCAACGGTTTATGTGGCGTGTGCACCCAAATCAAATGCCGCGTATCTGGCGATTGATAAAGCCCTTGAAGATGTTAAGACAAAAAAGGCCGGGAATGTTCCGTCCCATTTACGGGATGGTTCGTATGCCGGGGCTTCGAAGCTTGGCCATGGGCAGGGGTATAAATATGCGCATGATTATCCGGATCATTATGTGGCCCAGGAGTATATGCCTTTCAAGGCATTTTATTATGAACCCACGGAAATGGGCTATGAAAAAAAGATCAAGGAACGCCTCGAGGCATTGCGTAACGCGGCAGGGACAAATAAAAAATCAATTTGATGTAGCGGCCGGTCCCTGTGCTGGCCATTTTATAGGGGGCTAAAAATATATTATATGATAAATGGGCGGCCACA
>JAZDPD010000089.1:0-17907 GCA_043798045.1 Candidatus Omnitrophota bacterium
AGCTTCCGACCAACGCATCCTTGAAATACAAGTCTGCCGTTACAGCCACCTCATGCCCTGCACGAAAAACCTCTAACCTAAAATTCTTGGTAAGAAAATAGGTGTCCCAGTTCAAACCATTAAGGTACTTGACCAGTTCCAAATTGCCGGGAATATTTACATCAACAACTGTCACTGGATGTTGTGCACGCCTCAACGAAGACAATGGGCGCTGTTTATTTGAATCAAGCTCCCAACCAAGTGGGAAAAATTCCAAAGCATCTTCTGTCACACTTGCTGTTAAAACCTGACCCGCGGCCTTCTTCCTCAGCCCGCCCAGGACCACAAATCCCGCCACCTGATCCTTGCTAACACCCTGATTAATCGATAAAACACTAAAACGGTATTTCTTAAAGAACACCTCGATTTGTCTTTTTGTATTGGCATCTAATGCCTGCCACACCCTCGATGAATAAGAATCTTCAAACTGGGGCGTTGACTTATACATCAACCAGATAATCCCCCTCCACGCATCATCCGGATGAGCCGGGTCATATTGATACAGTTCTGGCAATCCATCCTTAAAAGTGTGCGATGCAACCGGCATCCCATCCAAAAACAATTGAACCACGGCCGGCAAACCTTCATCTTCTCCCCAGAACACCCGCAATGTATACCCATCTGAAAGCTCATAAACCGTAAGCAAAACATCCTCGTCTCCAACCCACTCAAGGCTCAATTTATTTGGATTAGGTACATCCATGGCACGGTCGACATCAGAGCCCGGAACGATATGAAGCCTCTTTGTAACATCAGAAAAACCTATAGTTAAATCACGCGTATTCTTTAAATCTTTCAAACGACCTGTTAAAATAACATTATTAATTTGTCTGGCCGAAACACGGGATGAAATAAATAACTTCGAAAGTTTATGGCTGCTCATGAAATTCTTTATTTCTTGACGCACACCAACCGACAATCCTCTCCAGTGAAATTCGGTATAGTCATCCTGAAAAAACAACCCTTCAAATACCAAAGAAAGAATTTTTTGCCAAATCTCTTCCCCCCTCAATGCCAATATCTTTAACTCCTCCGGCAACCCATCCTCGAATGTATACGACGGCTTAACCAACACACCATCTTTGTACACATTTGCCACCACAGGACGATTCGTTCCAAGAAATTTCCCGACTTCAAGCACATACCCATCCGAAAGAAAAAATCTTGTGCCGTCACCCTCCGGCATTTTCTTTATCAAGGTTAAATTGAGTGGGACCAGAGCCTGCGCGGCGTCGACACGCTTTTTCGTCAAAGTCTTTTTTAAATCTATTCTGGCTTTTTCAACTCTGGGTAAAAATTTATCCATTTGTCTTCTAGCATGTAAAGGGGACAATGAAATATAAGCCAACTTTAAACGTTCGCGCACATCCGTAACATTACGAAGACGCTCACGCGCGCTGTGCTCACTTGCCAAACCATTCTCGACTTTCTGTTTTAAATACCTCTCGAGTTCATTAATCAAATCCAAGGCTTTATATAATGTATTTAAATCACTACGCCTGACAGAAAATGATGATAAATATGTAATTAATTTCTCCAAAGAATCATCCTTGATTCCCGATCGAAGATAAAATGGCGGCCCTGTTGTAGAAAATGAACGATCATACATCTCTTGCAATGTCACCGGAGTCAACTTTTCAAAGTTTGAAGCCAACCAATCAGGAGAAAACTTCTTAAGCACCCCCAATACAACACCTTTAAAAACACCTCCAGCATGATCAACTTTTCCCGATCTTGACAAATTCGTTGTCACCAAAGCCGCGTTGTCCATGGCCATCATGGATCTGTCCGCAACATCCTTCACTGTTTCAAACGCACCTGATGTCATGCCAAATTTTGATGGGATACCGCCGGAGAAATATTTGCGAGGCGCCATTTCGGGCACGCCATGGCGTGCCCCTACGTCATCTTTTATTAAATTGAAAACACCCTTCTTGTATGCTTCAAGATACTGCGCATAAATCTTTTCCTTCACCATCGGATCATCGGCAAGAACACCTTCTGTTTTGACCTTATTACTATAAATCTGATTTAAAAATGCCTCTTTGAGTGATGTCTGAAACCATGTGGACAGGATCATAGAATATAATATCTGACGCAGGGGGGCAAAGTTCTTACCCTGGTTAACCTCTTTTTCGATTTCGGGGAGGATGATTTCGCGGATAACCTGTTTAGTTAGCTCTTGGGTTTGGGCGTTTGGAGAACGGTCAGCGCCCTCGGTCGCTTTCGTATCCAACGCTAGCGCGCTTGGCAGCGTGCTGGAGGACACAGAGCCCCGTTGATTATTTTGTAGCGGGGCACTATGTCCCCCGTTAGTCTGTGCTTGTTCTTGAGCATTATAATCACTCTCCAGCATGACTTTTAAATGGGCATCGACCACAAACGCGGTGTTGTTACGCTCCAGAACCTTGGCCTTATCCGCCACGATCCACACTTTATTAAAGGTATCCACCGGGATATCAACATTGCCAAACTGCTCCTGTGCTTTGGCATACACACGCGCCCAGAATGCCTTGCCCAAATCCTTATCCGGATGGATCATAGAGGCGCTAAGCTGCTTAAGGATATAATCCTGCGCTAACATGTCTCGCCCGAGCTCGGTCTTTCCTAAATCTTCGGTAATCATGCGATCATGTTCATAAGGCGAAAGGTTCACCCAAAGGTCATCTTCCTTAATAGTCAGCGATGTCAGGAAATACTTGATGAGCTTCTCAGATTCGGTTTTAAACGCCGCGCTGTCTGTTTTAAGCCCGGATTTTCCGGCATCAACAATAAAATCAAATAACAGAGGATTTTCAGGATGGACTTTAAGCCCCTTAATAAGTGTAGGCATAAATGCCGGTGATACACCGACCATGCTGCCAGGCGCAGGCAAGTTCAACAATTGGGCAAAAGAAGGCGGCACTAAACAATTCATCAGAAACGCTGACAAAATAAATAATGAAATTAACTTACGCATACATTTCTCCTGAACATTTTAAACCCGAATTGTGCATTACGGGCTGTTTTTCGACACAAGCGCTTGCACAAAAAAGTGGATTCGCCTTCGAATTGGCCTTCTACAATTTCTTATCCGGAAAAGGCCCGGGGTCAACCCGCATTACCACTTTCTATTGAAAAATGCGGGTTAAATTTAACCCTGGTAAATCTCTTTGAGACGAAAAAATACATCGTTTCTCATCAACTCATTGGATTTAATCGAATATGTGGAGAAATATAACATGAAATGTTATAGAATGCAACTATGCTGTTAAGAAGTTAAAACAAACGACAACCGGTCCAAAAACAAGAAAGACGGCCTCCGTGCGCCGTCTTTTCTCTTTGCTCTCCTCATGGAACAAATCACCCTAAGATGAAATCACCGGGTTGTCAGAAGAGAGAACATGGGTTTTCCATAACATCCGAATGTCCAAACTGTGACAGTACCTCAATTCATAAATAAATCTGGCCTTCTTGATATAGACAATGCCTTTGACCTTTAACAAAAACCTTTCTTTCTGATGTTCTGTATCAACCTTTTTCAGGACCTTGATCTGCGGCGTTGGTGCCTGTTCTGGACAAATATCAACGCGTTTAACCAAATATACAAACCTCTTTGTCAAGGACGTATCCGTTTCGGCATCAGAATCAGCCTCCCGAACAGCTATCGTCCGACCCCTTTGATCTGAAAGCTCATGCTTTGCATATGATACTTGTTTCATAACCCCTCCCTAATATTGGAAGGATATCATCCTGAAAGAGTAAAACAAGGCTTGAGAAGCATCGCCAGGAAAATGTTTTCTTATGACGCTGACCGGCCTATGGAAAAAGGAATATTTTCTTATGAATGGAAAAAATGAGGGCGCTATTTAACCTTTGGATGCCAGGGCATGCGCACCCCTGACTCCTGACCTTTTAAAAACCGCTGAATATTGGGCCTGTGACGAAACACTACAAAAATGCAGAAAACAACACTCAACAGCACAAGACTGGTCGGCACAACGTACGCAATCATCACAATGGGCAAAACAACAGCTGCAATAATAGAAGAAATCGAAACAATGCCCGATATCAAAAAAGAAACAGCCCAAGCTGCCACACACCAAAGCACAGCCATGCGCGCTTCTGGAATAGCTGCTGTTAACCCGATCAAAACCCCCAAAGACGTGGCAATACCTTTCCCGCCTTTAAAATTCAGAAAACATGTCCAATTATGACCGCATACAACAGCCACCGCGGCTACAATCCGCCCAAAAGGATAGGCGGCCAGGAAACCTGCTACCACAACGATCGGAATAATACCCTTAATGATATCTATAACCAGAACAGCACTGCCCGGCCCCTTGCCAAGGACCCGAAACGCATTGGTGGCCCCCACATTCCCTGAACCATGTTCACGGATATCGATATTCTTCATTAATTTCCCGAAAATATAAGCTGTCGGGAGAGATCCGATCAAATAACTCAACACCACCACGGCCAATAAATTAATGATGTCCATCGTTAAGCCTCTTGATCCCTTCCTGCATATAAATCACACCGGAAATAATAGTAGCCCCTAAAGCAACCCACCAGATCCACAAAGCCACATGCCACTGTATAAATACAGCAATGACACTCGCCACTTGCAAGAACGCCGTAAGCTTCCCCCAAAGGTTGGGCTTGATCTCCAGTGCTCCAAAATGAATCTGCAATAAAAGCGACCCCAGAACCAGAATAATATCGCGTGCAATGAACGCCACCACGAGCCACAACGGCAATATTACAGCCCACGCCTGTTCATGGCCCACATGGTACAAGCAAAGCAATGCACTGATAAAAAGCGCTTTGTCCGCCAAAGGATCCAGAATCGACCCGGCCAGGGTTTTCTGCCGGAAATTCCTGGCGATATATCCGTCAACAACATCTGAAATCTCGGCAAGGACATAAACAGCAAGTGCTGCCCAACGATACTCCTCATGGCCAGCCCTGTAATAGAGCATCAGCGCAATAAAAACAGGGACACCAATGATGCGCGCAATCGTGATCTTGTTAGCCAGCGTCATGGAACATCACTCCTCGACAGGGATCAACCGCACACCCGTACCAGGCTCAAACTCCAAAGATCCGCTGTAATGCTTCCCCGTAACAGGTGAATATTTTTCAGCCACAGCACTGCCCGTTGGCGAGAGGGCACCAACCACTTTTTTCGCCGCTTTCATTTGTTCCTGCAGCGGCTCAGACCTCTTGACAGAGCCCGGCGTCACAGCGCAACCCGCCGCTGCCATCACAACCGCAAAACACAGACACAATTTCTTCATTTTATCCATCTGATACGGTTAATGGGCCAAAAAAGAACTTCTGCCTTACCCACCACAAGTTCCGCCGGCACAAAACCCCAGTAACGGCTGTCATGACTGGAGGCACTATTATCCCCCATCACAAAATACTGCCCCTGGGGCACAACAATCTTTTTCCCCGCCTGGCCATACTCGCCGCCATTATAATAATGAATCTTCGCTATAGTGCCCTGCGTGACAGGCTTATCGTTGATCAAAACCCGCCCCTCTTTGATCTCAACGGTTTCGCCGCCAACAGCAATCAGGCGCTTGATAAAATCCTTGTTGCGCTGGACAGGATATTTAAAAACCAGCACATCCCCACGTTGAGGGTGCGAAAAACCCGGCAAACGAAAATCTGTTAAAGGCACCACAGCACCATAATCAAGCTTGTTCACAAAAAGCCGGTCCCCCTCAATCAAAGTCATGCGCATGGAACCTGATGGAATCTTGAAAGGTTGAAATAAAAATGTCCGGATCAGCATGGCCAGCAAAAAAGCCACAGCCAAAGACTCGATCCATTCCCAAGCCACAGCCTTCCAATCATTTTTTGATACATCCACCATATCCATCCTTTAAAAATATTTACGTTAATAGCGCGGGGAAACCCCGCCCCTACATGCAACCTAGATTTTTAGCGCGGCCAGGAACGCGGCCTGCGGCACTTCCACGCGACCGATCGATTTAAGCTTCTTCTTGCCTTCCTTCTGCTTTTCCCACAATTTACGCTTGCGGGAAATATCACCACCGTAACATTTCGCGGTCACATTCTTGCCCATGGACTTGATGCGTGAAGACGCAATGATGCGCCCGTCACAGGATGCCTGGATGCGGATATCAAAAAGCTGGGCCGGAATAAGTTCTTTCAACTTTTCACAAAGTGCCGCACCTTTTTCATAAGCACGGTCCCTGTGAATCAAACACGAAAACGCATCGCATTCCTCATCATTGATGAGAATGTCCATTTTTGCAATCGGCGCCGGACGATAACCGCAGAATTCATAATCAATGGAACCATACCCCTTGGTCGCGGATTTGACCATATCATTGAAATCAACAATAACCTCAGCCAGTGGAATATCATAAACCACACGCATACGGTCCGACATAAACTCACTCTTGATATGAATACCGCGCTTGCGCTTGGTCAACTCCATGACCGCATCCATGCTGGTCACAGGCGTCATCACGGAAACCTTAAGGTAAGGTTCTTCGATCGTCTTGACTTCGCTCATGTTCGGCAACTGTGATGGATTCTCAATATCAATGATCGTGCCATCTTTCTTTTCATAACGGAAACCGACATTCGGCGTAGTTAAGACCAGGTTCAGGTTATAATCACGCTCAAGCCTTTCCTGGACAACCTCCATATGTAAAAGGCCCAGAAAACCGCATCGAAAACCATGTCCAAACGATTGCGACGTTTCCGGTTCATAGGTAAAACTCGGATCACTCAAGCGCAATTTATCAATCGCCTCGCGCAGCTCCATGTATTCATCCGCAGTCACGGGATAAACACCACAAAAAACCAAAGGCTTGAGCTGACGATACCCTTCCAGCGGGGCATCACAGGGATTGTTCACCGCCGTCACAGTATCACCCACCCGCACTTCCTTGGGATCACGCACATTGCAGGTAATATACCCAACCTCACCAGCACCCAGTTCCTTGCTTTTCACATCAAAGGGCGAATACGAACCCATGCCCTCAACCGTATATTCGCGGTTCATGTGCATGAGGCGAATACGCGTTCCTACTGCTATCTTCCCGTCGATCACACGGATAAAAATGATAATCCCTTTATACACATCGTATTTCATGTCAAAAATAAGCGCCTTGAGCGGTTTTTGCTCTTCGCCATACGGTGCCGGAATAAACGCAACCACTTTTTCAAGGAGTTCGCGGATATTCAAACCCTCCTTGGCTGAAACCTTCTGAATATCCTCTTCCTTGAATTTAAGGACTTCCTTGAACTGACGCACGGCCTCATTTAGATCAATATTCGCAATATCAATCTTGTTGATGACAGGAAGGATCTCGAGATTATTATTGATCGCCAGGTAGTAATTCGCCACGGTCTGTGACTCAACCCCCTGCGAGGCATCAATAATAAGAAGGGCCCCTTCACATGCCTTCAGGGACTTTTCGACTTCATAGGTAAAATCAACATGCCCCGGCGTATCAATCAGGTTCAACAAATATTCTTTCCCATCATTGGCTTTATAATGCAACCGCACCGCTGAGGCCTTAATGGTGATACCGCGCTCGCGCTCCAGGTCCATGTCATCCAGAAGCTGGTTCTTGAAACTGCGTTCATCAATGGCACCACACGCTAGCATCAAGCGATCCGCCAATGTCGACTTGCCGTGATCAATATGCGCGATAATAGAAAAATTACGGATTAATGACTGGTCCATTATGATTTAACACGCTGGTATAATGTTTCAATGACTTCATCGATGGTCATGCCGGTGGAATCGATCACAATCGCATCATCGGCTTTCTTCAAAGGCCCCACCTTGCGGGAAAAATCCTTTTGATCACGATCCGCGAGGTCCTTGATAAGTGCCGCCTCATCAACAGCCTGCCCCTTGGCCTTGAGTTCATCAATGCGCCGCTGGCAGCGCACCTGAAAATCAGCATCAAGATAAAATTTAAACTGCGCATCCGGAAAAACAACCGTACCCAGATCGCGGCCATCACCGACCATCGGCCGCCTGGACCCCATCTGCCGCTGCCAGTTAACCATCACATGGCGGACATCAGGCGTGCGCGCCACATAAAATGTATTATTGGTCACTTCAATGGAACGAATGGCCTCACTGACATCCTCGCCATCCAAAAGCACCTGAAGCGGCCTGCCCGGATCATTCACCAGGTCTATATGCGTTTCATGCGCCAGCCTGACCAGCCCGGCCTCATCCTCAAAACTCACCTTGTGACGCAAGGCTTTTAAGGTAAGCGCCCGGTACATAGCCCCCGTATCCATGAAAGCAACCCCCAGCTTCCTGGCCAAACCCTTGGCCACCGTACTTTTCCCCGCCCCGGCAGGCCCGTCGATAACAATAACCCTGTTAGCCATTAACTTTTTTCTCCAGGATCTCGCGTTTAACTTTTGCCTGATTGAATATTTGCGTCAACTCCTGCTCATCGCGTGCAACCACTGCCTTACGAATATCAGAAAGTGATTTGACTGATTCGTCAATAGCCTTGATCACCTGTCGGTAATTCGAGGTGCATATATCAGACCACATCTTGGGCGATGATCCCGCCAGGCGCGTGACATCTTTAAGGCCTGCCGCACCATGCATCAGAAACTCCTCGGGAACCGAACGCATCAGGGCAAAGGACATCATATGCGGCAAATGACTGACATAGGCCAAAGCTTCATCGTGCGCCAAAGGCTCCATGAAATTAACCTGGGCCCCGAAAGTTGACCAAACCTGCTTGATCTTATCGCGCGCCATACGGTTGGTTTTTGCCGTCGGTGTCATGATACACGCCGCCCCCTTAAACAAATCTGCACTCGCATGACTCATGCCGCTTTTTTCAGAACCTGCCATCGGGTGAGAACCCACAAAAAGAACATGCGGCGGAAAAAGCTTCTCGGCCGCATCCACAATCGACAACTTGGTACTGCCCACATCCGTAACAATGCACCCGCGGCGCAAATGTTTGCAAATATCCTCAATGTTATCCAGGATCACCTTGACCGGCGATGCAAGGATCACAAGATCTGCCCCCTGGATGGCCTTGCGGACATCTGTCGTACTCTCATCAATGGCCTTCATGGCAAGCGCTGCCTTTAACGAAGACTCTTGCCGAGAAACCCCGATAACAGAACCCACCAGATTATGCTTCTTTAATGCCAACGCCAATGACCCGCCAATCATGCCCGTACCGATGACTGCCGCACGCCTGAACATATGCCGTGAAAATATCATCCTTAAGTTTTCCTTCCGATAATTTCTTCCAAAACCTTCAAAAATTTCTTGTTTTCCATAGGCGTACCAACCGTAACACGGATATAGTTCTTCAAACCCCACACACTCATATCACGCACAATAACACCCTTTTTCATCAAATCCAGCGAAACCTCACTGCTGTCACACGGCAAACAGACCTGGATAAAATTCGTTGTCCCCTTGCTGAAGGCCAATCCCATCTTAAGCAACCCCGCACACACAACATCCCGCTCGCGATTCAGGATTTTCAGAATTTTCCGATAATAAGCCCCATCCTTTAGCGCCGCCAACGCCGCCGCCTGTGCCAATGATGTCACGTTAAACGGTTCACGCACACGGTTCATCAAATCCGCCACCTCTGGATCAGCCACGGCATATCCAATGCGCAAGCCGGCCAATCCGTACAATTTTGAAAACGTCCTGGCCACAATGATATTCTTGCGCGTTTTTAAAAGTGCCAGTGTATCCGCATAATCCTTGTCCGCGACAAACTCAAAATAAGCCTCATCAAAAAAGACCAGAACATCTTCCGGAAAATCTTTTAAGAAAATCATGATATCAGCCTTGCGGGGAAATAAGCCTGAAGGATTATCCGGGTTCCCGATAAATACAACCTTTGTTTTTGCCGTCACCGCCCGACGCATCGCCGGAAGATCATAAGCAAGACCTTTTAACGGAACCTCAACCAGCCTGGCCCCCACGGCGATAGAAGCAATGGAATAAACCAGGAATGAAGGCTTGGCCATGATCACTTCATCACCCGGATTTACAAAAGCACGCAACGCCATAACAATGGCCTCATCAGAGCCGCAACCGAACACAAGCTGATCTGGGAGTACCTTCAAACGCGCTGAAATCGCCTGACGCAGCTCATAACACGCCCCGTCCGGATAGCGATTGGACAAAAGCGCTGCCTTCTGAATCGCCTTAAGCACTTTAGGTGAAGGCGGGAAGGGATTCTCATTGGAGGCAAGCTTGATCACATTCTTTAATCCAAACGCGCGCTTGACTTCTTCAATAGGCTTTCCCGGCACATAGGGCTTGATCTTTAAAACATTCTGATTCGCCTTAATCTTCATACAACCTCAGGATACGATCCAAGGATTTTCATAAATTTACACATATTCTCAAGCTTGATTAACGCTTGCTTGACCTTGACATCCTCACGGTGCCCCTTAAGATCAACAAAGAAATAATAATCCCAGGCCTTCTTCTTGATCGGACGGGACTCAATACGTGTCAAACTGATATTATTCCTGGCAAAGGGCGCCAGCATGGCATAAAGCACCCCCACGCGATCCTTGATCGAGAAAACAATCGACGTACGGTCGTGCCCTGTTGGTCTGGCATCTTCCCTGGCAATAACAAAGAAACGCGTGGTATTATGCGCCACATCCTGGATATTTGACTTCAAAACAGGCAATCCATAAATAGACGCGCATTCCAAAGACGTGATCGCCGCCGCGTTCTTTTCTTTCGCCGCAGCCGCAGCCGCATCTGTTGTGGCTGCCACAGCAATCTGCGCGACGCGATCGGGTGGAAGATGGGCAGACAACCACATCCGGCACTGCGCAAAAACCTGCGGATTCGAATACACTTTCCTGATCTTTGCCAGTGCACACCTGGACGTCAATGCATAAGAAATCTTTAATAAAAGCTGGGCACACGCCTGAAGTTCAGATTCAACCAGCAAATCCGCCGTCGGCGTCACAGTACCCTCAACAGAATTCTCGATCGGAACAACACCATGATCACAATCGCCCCGTTCAACGCGCCGGAACACTTCCGCAATGCTGCTGCAACCCACATAATCGAGTTGTGAACCAAATTTTTTAACAGCCGCGGCGTAAGAATTAGACCCCCTGGCCCCCAAATACGCAATGCGCAGCGGCTTTTCCAATGACAATGACGAAGACATGATCTCACGGTAAATGGCCTCAAACGCGCTCTGCTCCATCGGCCCTTTATTAAGCGACCGAACCCGCGAAAACACCTGTGCCTCCCGCTCCGGTGCGTAAATGCTTTTGTTATTCCTGATCTTGGTTTTGCCAATCTCAAGGGATGTATCCGCACGCTCATTCAATAAAGCGACAATCCTGGCATCGATCCCGTCAATCTTCTGACGCAGCTGGTTCAGATCCATCACCATCTCCTTCCGGCATAACATCCACAGGGACATTCCCCGCCTCCGACATCAACCTTGCCTGACCGCTTGATTCCCCCAAGCCCGTCTCTTCTGAGAGAGACTGAATCTCCTGCTCATCCATGCCTGTCTGCACACGCGCCACTTCCTCCAGCGCTTCAACCGCCGTAACAGGGGTAACTTCCGGCGATACTGTTGGCACTGATAAAGAAGCATCCGCCTCGACTACCGGATGCCCCACTTCATTAACCGGCATGAGAGCCGGGAATTCTTCAAGTTTCGGAAGGTCTTCCAGGGCACGCAATCCGAAAAACTCCAGGAACAAATTCGTTGTCCCGTAAACATACGGACGTCCGGGGACTTCCTTGCGCCCGGCGATCTTGATCAAACCCTTATTGAGCAAATGCATGACCGTACCATCTGAATTCACCCCGCGAATCACTTCAACATCCGTACGCGAAACAGGCTGTTTGTAAGCAATGATCGCCAAAGCCTCAAGCGCTGCACGTGAAAGCTTTTCCTTATGCCGGGTCTTGTAAAACTCACGGATATACTCCGCATAAGAAGAGCTCGAAAGCATCTGCCAACCGCCCGCTATCTCCACAACCGCCATCCCGCGCATTTGAGAGCCATACTCATCCTTCAATTGCACAAGCACCGCTTTGACCTCGGCCATGGTGGAACCAGCCACCGCCTCTTTGAGCTGATCAACGGTCACGGGTTTTTCACTGACAAAAAGCAATGCTTCAACAGCACCCTTTAAATGATCCAACTGAAATTGATCCATTATTTCTGAACCCTTTGCCTATAGATCTCATTCAACAATTCTTCAACCGTACTCATATCTGCGCGACGCTCCATGGCCTTTTCAATCATCTGCGAAGCCTCCGGTTTTTTATACTGCAACTGCACAAGAACCGCAAGCGCTTCTTCATAAAATGCCGACGCCACTTTCAATTCCGGATCTTCCCGGGTTGATCTGTCCGGAATAAGGCCAAAACGCCCGACCTTGCCCTGAAGTTTGGCAATAATATCCCTGGCTTTCTGCTGACCGATACCGGGCAATGTTTTAAGAAACCCGGCGTCGCCTTCATCAATAGCCCGGGCAATCTCGGCAATCGACTTGTTGAGCGCACGCACCGCCGCTTTCGGGCCGATGCCCGAAACAGAAATAAACTGTAAAAAGAAATCTTTCTCAAGATCATTCAGGAAACCCACCAGAACAGGCGTTGCACTTGAAGGCGTCATCAGAAAATAATGGTAGGTGACCAGCGTTACATGGCCCTGCGCATCCTTGATGGTATCCAGCCGCTGAAAAACAGATGCCGGGACAAAAACCTCATAACCAACACCGTTGGCCTCAATGATGACCGCATTGTCCTTTTGCGCGAGAACCTTTCCAGTAAGGCGGGAGATCATGGTTTATTTCCGACGGACCCCTGTTAACGCATGAACCGGATCATTCCGGTATACCCCAGCGCCAATGCCAGTGCGTCAGAGGTATCCAATGTAAGCTTTTGCGGATCTATATTCAGAAAACCAGCCACCACACGGCGCGTTTGTTCTTTGGAAGCATTACCATTACCCACAACCGCCTTGCGCACCCGCTTGGGGCTTTCTTCCTTAAGAACAACACCTTTTTGCGCGCACACCAGGCAAATCACCCCGCGCGCATGCCCCATCACCGCAGCCGTCATCGGATGTGCCGTATGGGAATATATTTTTTCAAGAACAACAACATCAGGCTTCTGACGATCCACGATATCCGTCAGATGCTGATGAATCTTTAACAACTTCTCTTGCAACGGCACTCTTGAATCCGGTGTGATCACCCCTGCTTCGATCACCACGGGCCGCTCATTTTTCACCAACACAACCACCCCGTAGCCAGTAGCCTTAAGCCCGGGGTCAATGCCCATCACTTTCATCAGTCGCCCATGGCCGCCATATCTTCGTCGGAAATATCGAAGTTGGCGTACACGTTCTGCACATCCTCGTAATCCTCAAGGGCCTCAATGAGCGCCAGAACATTCCTGGCTTCATTCCCGGAAACCTGCTTGGTCGTTGTGGGGATCATGGTCACTTCTGCTGTCTTCATGGGAATCTTCTGCGCGTCAATGGCCTTACGCACAACATCCAACTGAGTCGGCTCTGTGGTTACGGAATACACATCACCGTCGGTCTTCATATCCTCGGCACCCGCATCTAGCGCGACATTCATGAGTGCATCCTCACCAACCGCCTTGGTTTCAACCTCGATCAAGCCTTTTTTACTGAAAATAAACGCCGTTGAACCCGGAGACGCCAAAGCACCGTTCTTGCGGTTTAAAATATTGCGGACTTCAGCCGTGGTTCGGTTCTTGTTGTCCGTCAAACCTTCGATGAAAAGAGCCACGCCGCCTGGTGCGTAAGCATCAAACGTGAAACTTTCATAAATCACACCATCAATGCCGCCCGTACCCTTCTTGATGGCATTCTCAACGTTGGAATTGGGCATACCCAAGCCGCGCGCGCGCAGCATGGCTGTTCGCAAGCGCGGATTTACATCAGGATCCCCGCCGCCCTCTTTGGCTGCTGTCACAATTTCGCGCGTGATCTTTGTAAACGCCGCCCCGCGCTTCGCGTCAGTGATACCTTTTTTATGTTTAATCTTCGCCCATTTTGAGTGACCTGACATTGAACATCTCCTGTTTACTGCTTCATGTTATTCTATATCTCTAAATGCCACCGCCCTTGGCGACAACATGCCAATGGAACAGAAAGCAAACCACATAAGCCGAGTTCTGTTCACCGCGATTTAAGCGGTGGACGACCATCCAACTCACTCCCGAAGTTGCCTTCAGGACTCTTGCGGCCTACCCGAGGTTACTAGCAAAGCGGATCGCTTCACCTTCATACCAGAGTTTTAACCCCCTGGAAGAAGTTCACCTCCTATTTGGCCTTGCTCCACGCAGAGATGCCCCGTTTCACCCTTCAGTTTTCACTGAAGACTCGTCTCTGTGGCTCTTTTCATACGCCTAGCGTCAAACGCCAGACGCTCCCGGCATTACCCGGGTGCGTTATCCTTTGGAGCTCGGACTTTCCTCCCCCATGACGAAAACATCGGGGCGGTCGTCTATGATCGCTTTCTGTTTATATTTAAGAGCAGAAGTGGCCAGAAGATCAGCTTCCTTGTTCTCTTCCCGTGGCACCACTTTACATTCAACCTTCTTGAAGCTTTTCAAAAGCAATTTTGCCTCTTCATAAAGAGGCTTCATATTCTCATGCTTGACTTTATATTCACCCTTAAGCTGGTAAAATAAAAGCTGGCTGTCCGTGCGCAAGCGAACATGTTCAGCGCCAAGCCCCCTGGCTTCCATCAACCCGCGAATGAATGCCTTATATTCAGCAATATTATTGGTGGCTTTTCCAATGGCTTCGGACACCTCAAGCACAACCACATCATTCTTGCGGATAACAACGCCAATAGCGGCCGGACCGGGATTCCCGCTGCAAGCACCATCGGAGAAAATTTCAAACACATCCATTACAAGGCGCTCTCAAGATACAAAATCCTGGCACAGGTTTCGCAACGCGTAACCTCCGAACAAAGCGTCAGCTGATTCAACATCTGCGCTGTCTGCTTCATAAAACAACCGCCGCAGGAATCATTCACAATCGGCACCATGGCCAAACCCAGACGATTCTCCAGCAGCCGTTCATACATCGCCAGACTCACGGCATCTATCCCCTCGCACGCCGCCAAGCGCTGGCCTTCATAAGTCGCCACTTTATCAAGAAGGACCTTCACCGCCGCATCAACCTTGGCCTTCTCGGAAAGATAAATCTTTTCCTCTTCATCAACAATCTGTTTTTCCCTGGACATGGTCTCAGCCACGCGGGAAGACTCATCAAATGATTTTAAAATTTCATCCTCAAGAAGAGACTTGTCAGCCTTCAAATTCTCGATCTCAAAAAGCTTGGCCTGGTACTCCTTGTTGGTCTTAAGCGTCATGAGAGCCGTATTGGCTTTGATAATATCCTGTTCTTTGGACTTAAGATCCAGTTCCTTGGCCTTGCGGGCAAGCTCAAGTTCCAGCGCACGATGGGCAATCTCATCTAACATCGCACGCTTTTTGTCATAGGCTGTTTTCAAATCAGCGATCAATTCAGGCTGCGCCTTGATCTCCCGCTTGAATTCATAAACCTCAGCATCAATCTTTTGAAGCGCCACAAGCCTTTTTAACACTTCTTTGACATTCGCAGCTGCCACGGTGTACCTTTCTTAAAATGGTGGACGCGACAGGATTCGAACCTGTGACCCCTGCCATGTGAGGGCAGTGCTCTAACCAACTGAGCTACGCGTCCGAGAAATATCAAAACACTTTTGTTTTATTAGGGCGGGTCAAGAACCCGTCTCTATAACACGTTTTTTTCTTTTTTAGGGCGGGTCATGACCCGCCCCTACAATGCGCTCTAAATAAACATACTGGGCCCACCAGGACTCGAACCTGGGACCAAGAGATTATGAGTCTCCTGCTCTAACCGACTGAGCTATAGGCCCGAAAAATCTTTTTGTCCCAAAATCCAAGAGTTAGAAGAATATCACAGGGCTTTAATATTTTCAACTTCTAAATTTTCATTCAATATATATTATTAATAACTATTAATAAGCAGATGCCACCCATTTCTCCCTGACCCTGCTTCATTAAACCCGAATTGTGCATTACGGGCTGTTTTTCGACACAAGCGTTTGCACAAAAAAGTGCATTCGCCTTCGAATTGGCCTTCTACAATTTCTTATCCGGAAAAGGCCCGGGTTCAACCCGCATTACCACTTTCTATTGAAAAATGCGGGTTAAAAAATCAGACATAAATGCAGGGAAGCCTGCCCGGGTTTCCCCAAGCAGGCTTCCTTTTAAACAATTCCAGCCACTCAGGCCTTAGATCACATAATCTTCTTTGGACGACATGTCCAGGAACATCTTGATCCGGCGTGAGCGGGTTGGATGACGCAACTTCCGAAGCGCCTTGGATTCGATCTGACGTACACGTTCACGTGTCACGTTAAATTCAGCACCCACCTCTTCAAGCGTGCGGCTGGTGCCATCCACGATCCCGAAACGAAGCTCCAGGATCTTGCGCTCACGCTCATCAAGCGTTTCAAGGACCGACTGAATCTCGTCTTTAAGCATGGAATGCAAGGTCGCATTCGCGGGCGAGATCGCTTTTTTATCTTCGATAAAATCCCCGAAATGCGTATCCCCTTCATCACCGATCGGCGTTTGAAGTGAGATCGGCACCTGGGAAATCTTCATGATCTCCTTGACCTTGCTCACCGGGATCTTCATCTGCTTGGCGATTTCCTGAGGTGCCGGTTCACGGCCATTCTCCTGCACAAACAAACGTGAGATACGGATGATCTTGTTGATCGTTTCCGTCATATGCACCGGGATACGGATCGTACGGGCCTGATCCGCAATGGAACGCGTGATCGCCTGACGAATCCACCATGTGGCATACGTTGAAAACTTGTAACCTCTTTTATACTCGAACTTTTCAACCGCGCGGATAAGCCCCATGTTGCCTTCCTGGATAAGGTCCAGAAACGACAGCCCGCGGTTAATATACTTTTTCGCAATGGAAACAACCAGGCGAAGATTAGCCTCGACCAGCTTCTTTTTTGCCTTGTTAAACTGCGCATGGCGCATGCGGATAACCCGCAACTGCTCGCGCACACGTTCCACCGGCTCACCCAGCTCAGCCTGCAACTTCTTGCGCTCCTCCTCGATCTGCTTCTTGGGCACATCAATCTTTTTCATGCCCAGCATCTTGTCGCAACGATGCAAGCGATAAAGGATCTCATCAATGCGGCCGATGATCTGCTCGTTAACCGTTGAGGTCAGCTTGAAATCAGCAACCCCCGCCACCGCATCTTCAAGCTTCTTGGTGCGACGCATCTTGTCGAGATTAGCCTTAAGGTCCTTAAGGAGTGTCGGGCGACGATCAAGTTCATCCTTGACCACATCCTCAACACTGATCTCGCCTTTAAGCGCCCTCTCAATGGTGCCCATCGCTTCACGGCGAGCGTACACATTGACAAAAAGCGCTTCGGAGAATTTTATTTCCGCTTCTTCAATGCGCTTGGCAAGCGATATCTCTTCCTCACGCGTAAGAAGGGAGATCGAACCCATCTGCTTTAGGTACATTTTTACCGGATCATCGAGCGGAATGAATTTCTCGGCATAACCTTCCTCATCCGCGTTCTCATCGGCCGGACGCTTGGTCTGCTCGCGAGCATCTTCCGCAGACGCTTCGGCATCCGTCGCCTCAGCTTCTTCCTCTCCGGAATCAACAACACGGATCCCCTTGCCGTCAAGGATCTCAAACACCTGATCAATGTCTTCAGAAGAAGCAATGGAATCCGAAAGCGTGTCATTGACCTCATCATAGGTCAAAAACCCCTTCTTCTTGCCCGAGAGGA
>JAZDPD010000094.1:0-2017 GCA_043798045.1 Candidatus Omnitrophota bacterium
CCCACCCATCAGATGGACCAGCGTTTGGGTGATATTCAACCCCAACCCCACACCATCATAAGTCTTTCCCCCGTGAAACTCATGAAAACGGGTAAAGGGATCAAAAATCCGCGGTAAATCATCCGGAGCTATTCCAAAGCCTGTATCGCTGATCGAGAATTGAATGCAATATTTATTATCCGCACATGCTTGCGGGATGGGCACTGCCCAAAGGGTTATTTCACCTGATTCCGTATATTTCACCGCATTGCTCAAGAGGTTATTCAATACCTGCCCTATCCTGATCTCATCGCCTTTCAGACGAGGGATCACCGGGGGCATTGAACACGAAAGAACAATATTTTTATTGCCGATCCCGATGCGGGCACTGTCGATTGAACGTTGAACTGTTTCCATCAAGTTGAATTCATCAGACCGTAACGTCATTTGGCCGGAGCCAAGTTTTGAAATATGCAGGATATCTTCAACCAGGGATAAAAGATTAAGGCCTTGCTGCTGTATGATCTGGATGCATTTCCAGGCCTTCTCGTCCATCTGGGCCTGTGTCAGGATGCGGCTGAATCCCAGGATAGAGTTTAAAGGTGTACGTACATCATGAGAAATGTTGTAAAGAAACTCTGTTTTGGCCTCACTGGCTGCTTCGGCATTTTCCTTGGCTTTTTTCAGTTCTTCTTCGACATTCTTGCGCTCGGTGATATCCTGAACTGTTCCGGACATGGAAACAACCAGCCCCTGCTCATTTAAATCAACTTTGCCCAAACCTAACACCCATCGGGTCACACCATCTGACTTCCGGATAATCCGGTATTCTTTATTAAATGATTTGCCGGCAATGATGACCTCTTGCGACAAATACATACCCATCATGGCCTGATCATCCGGATGCACAATATCCAGCCATCCCTGGACATCTTTTCTATAAGATTTATCAATCCCGAATATCTGGTCAAGCACTTCTGAGGAATCCCACATTCCCGTCGTAAAATCCGTTTTATATGAACCAATGAAAGCCGCCTGCTGCGATTCCCTGAAAAAGGCTTCGCTTTCACGTAAAGCAGTCTCAATCTTTTTTCGTTCCGAAATGTCGTGAGCAATATTAGCGATATTCACAATATTACCGTCACTGTCATAATTAATATTAATATTCCAGGACATTTCACAAGCTTGACCGGAGATATTAATCTGCCTGTTTTGAAATTTGACTTTCTTAAGTTTGGAAATTACCCAGGATTGAAAAGCTTTTTTGGTCATTTCCTTGTCTTGGGGATGAACAAAATCAAAGGCTGAACGACCGATACATTCCTGCGGAGTGATCCCGAATATTTTCTCTGCAGACTGATTCACGTAGATAAAAACACCGTTAGCATCAACCCGTGTGATCAGATCATCCGTACCTTCAATCAGCTCACGATAACGTTGTTCGGAATCTTTCAACCTGTTCTCATCAAGCTTGCGCTCAAGCTCGATTTCTTCAATCCGCTTTGATATTTCCATGGCGATGTGGACCAATACCAGGCTAACACCAACGACAAAAACAACAACAGCCAAAGCCGCTATTAATGCCGGGTTGATTGAAGTTGTGGTGGAAATATTCTTGCCCAGAATATCCGTTAAAAGGCTCAGGATGATAACAACCGGAAGGGTCGTGCGAAGAAGTTGCGCTGCAGGTGAATTGCCTTTGAACGGACGCAAGACAACGCTGTTACTACCAACGAGGGCAACCAGCCCGCATCCCAGAAGGAAAAATCCGCTGACAGTTGTCGCCGCCATGGGGATTATAGTACTCCCGTATAAAAAAGGAGCGCCATATACATAACCCAACGCGGCTATAAATCCGACCATCATCACAGCTACCCCTAACCAGCTGGCAATATTGATCAGAAACCGGTGTTTGATGCTCAATAACCATAACACAATAGTCATGGCAGAAAGGAAGAATAAAAGCCCGGCATAGGGAGAAATCCGGCGAAGAGGGATATCTCCCATTTTGTCTGTGATGGGAAAAAAGAAATTGGCG
>JAZDPD010000124.1:0-4793 GCA_043798045.1 Candidatus Omnitrophota bacterium
GAAAACTCATGTTCAACACCCAGATAACGCGGTCATCACGGGTCATCTTCAGAACCTGATCCGCGGCATCCGTGCGCTCCACAATCGCCGGGTGAGATAAAAGAACCCCCTTGCTGGCACCGGTTGTTCCGGAAGAGAATCTAACAAAGGCCGCATCAATGGCTTTGATGCGCTCATCACGCCGCACCTGAGTGCTGACACGAAACAAACAAAGGGAGCGCGCCACAACATCGGATGAAAACGGTACCGGCACAACGCACGCTACCGCACGCACACCGATAAAAATTTCGGCACCGGACATCTTCACAACATCATGAATCTCGCTATCAGAAGCGGTTTCAGATACAGGAACAACCACCCCGCCGCACAAGAGCACCGCTAAACTCGTGATCACATAGTCGATCCCCCCGCGCCAACACAAAACCACATAGGTCCCCTTAACAATACCCAGCGCCCTAAATTGACCTGCCAGCGAGCGGACAGACTCAAATAATTCCACATAGGAAACCTTCCGCAGACCTTCCATGAGTGCCACACCATCATGATCTGCATTTTCTGAAAATATTAATTCAACAATATTCATCAAAATCATCATCCTTTTTTCGACAATATCGCCACCGCCGCCCGGCCTGCCGCTTCGCCTGTGGCCATGCACAAACCCCCGACGCGAAGGCTGGCATGTGCCATGGGCGTCGCTGATACACAACGCCCTGCCGCCAACAGATTGACAACACCCTTGGCTTGCAAACACCTTAACGGCATTTCGTAATAAGCACTTTCAGGATACTGATACACCGGGCCTCGCGCCGGATCCCAGCATTCCATGGGCCAGGCACCTTTGATCACCGCATCAGGGAACTTCTTTCCGGTTGTCACATCCTGATCCAAAAGAATATATTTCCCCCGGAGCAAATCCCCATCCCTTGAAAAAACATCCCCCGCACGCCACATGATCCGGGCCTCCTGAAAAGCCGGAAGTTCACGACGAAGGACTTTAAGTACCTTTCCACACAATGCCTTGGCCAATGACAAACGACTTTCCGCCGGGAGGCTGAATTTCAAATGAACACCCTGATGGCCCAGACGCGATACCGATGTCCATCGCGACCAAAGCGGTAATGCCCCTTGCATTACGGCCTGATAAAGCACATATGGAACGCGGACAGGCAAAACATCATCCCAAGGGATATCGCCTAACTCACAAGCAAAGCCAGACAACTGTCGTTTTGACGCCTCAAAACACTGCACCGCCCCGCACTCTTTTAACAGGACACCCGTGCCCGCATCAATAAAGACTTCAGCCTTGACCTGAAAAGGTTTCTTGCCACAAGCCACTTGTACGGACTGAATCTGCCCATCTTTATGCACACAAGCAATAACCCTGGAGGAATACAAAACCTTGATGTTCTTTTCACGCGTTAAAAGATTGGTCAAAACAGACATCAGGCGATCATGCGCAAACGGCAAAAGCCATACTTTGCCCATGCGCAACGGCCGTATTCGCGGCGAAAGACGCCCCCCTATTTCTTGAGGCAACCCGGGGTTTAAATAATGCTTCGGCATGCCTTTGGAATTTATAAACAATCCGCAAAGATATTGATGCCGTAAGCCTGTGGTTGTACCGCCTGCAACAGGCTCTCTTTCAATCAACGTGACCCGGGCCCCAAGGCGTGCGGCCGACACAGCGGCGCACACACCCGCCAATCCAGCACCCACCACCACCACTTCTGAATTATTTCTTTTCACTGAAATCTCTTTCATCAAAGAATGTGCGCACTTTGTCAATAAATAAATCCGCCGCCTGTTCCGTTACAAGACCTTCCAGGAATGAAAATGTAAGTGAAATACAGCCATTGAACTGAGTAAAAAAAATACCCACCCCAGGCGTTACAGCAACCCGGGGGGTATGCACAACCCCCTTGACCTGCGCCCCAGAGAATTCAACTCCTTCATACCCTTTATTCACATACGAAAATGAAAATGTCAGCCCTTTCACACGCAAAAGAGCTCGCTGGACTGTATCTGTTAAAAACGATGGCACCACACGTAATAAAAGCGTTGCCTGGGCCAGATCCTGGGCAAATCCGCCTGACATGGCTTCATACATGCTTCGTGAAACCTGGCTGATAAACGACCTTGTCAGGGCAATGTCTTTCGACAGAAATCGCAAGAAGAAAAAGGAAAGATGATTGAAGAACAGTTCCGGCAACCCGGGATTGCGTGAACGAATATCCGTATTGACAGGCACAACAAAATTCTCACCCTCTGACAAATTCTTTGCGAAAATCTCCTTGAACGCCACCGCACTAACCGCCAGAAGATAGGGAGCCATCATCAGATACCCGGCGGTATCATAAGCTTGCTCGGTCATACGCTCAGACTGCACCCGATCAAACGTGAGCGTTCGAAAAACAAACTTGCGCCCGTTCAATTCCCTGGGCACAGGCAAATGCTCCACCGCTCCATGACCCGCTAAATCGACAAAACGTCGATTGACCCGCTGCCCGGCCATGAACTTTTCTTTCCAAAGCGAAAGGCCTGATGGACGCTCTGGTCTAAAGGGCTGCGGCAAGGAAAACGTCCCGGAAGAAAATTGATGGAATAAACGCAGGAAACTTTGCGCCCCGCGTGCATCAAGCAAACGATGATCAAAAACCAGCGACACAAAAGCATGATCACCCACCGTCACCTGCACCATACGTAAATGCATCCGCGCATGCATAAACGGCTGATTAACGCATGCGTGCAAAGATGCCATGGCCGCCTCATCAGATAAGGCTGTCATGGACTCAAAAGGGATATCTTCTAAGGTTTTCTCCGGATAAGACCAGAATGGCGCCAGGTTCCAGGCGCGAACGCACACGGCATGAATAACCGGAAACAAACGGGCGAATGCGGACAGCTGTTGCCTGATTTCCCCGGCATCCAGGGAGCGATCAAGGCACAGGATCACCTGACTGGCATTGCCGCATCCCGTCGCCTTCTTGGACAACTGATCCAGGACATAAAAAACCCTGTCAATGCCGCTTAAATAACACAATCCTTTAGACTGGCGCATCTAACCTCAAATCATTGAAGCTTGTCATGGATGCTGTTGGCCAAAGCCCGCACCGTCTTGAAATTATCCCGGGCCAAACCTGAATCAACGAGTTTCAAATTAAACTTCTTCTCAATAAAAACCAGAAGCTCAACGAACCCCATGGAATCCAGGCCAAGCTCATGCAATGGCGTTTCATCGCCCACAGCAACACCCCCCAGAATAATACCAATCTCTTTAACAAGAATCTGTTCAATTTCTGTTTTTGTCATAAAATATCCTATTACTCATCACCCAGGCGGACAACCCTGCCGTCTTTGCTAAAGTAAACAAAAAAGTTTCTGAAACGATCTTTCCAGTATTTCCAAGGACTTCCCGTGAGTGATGGGGTCATATGCGCCGGAGGATAGCCATAAGCCGCGATCACAGCCTCCCTGGACATGCCATTAGCAATAGAACCTTCCGCGATCTTCTTACGCTCTGCCCCATTGAACCTGTTCAAATCAACCGGTTTCGCCGAAAAATAATTCTTAAAGATATCTTCCAACGGCAAAGGCGTATGCTTTCTGACAATCTCAATGACATACTTCACATTCTCGTCACTGAAGGTGATCTCGCTCTTTCGGATTGTGTTGACCGTAACCCGGGTATTGACAGGAAGCATCTGTCCTTTGTGATAATTGGTCGACATCATCTTGGAAGGATCTTCATACCACATGTTAACAGCCGTATAAAAAGACTGCCCCTCCAACTCCTTTAACGAAGATTTCTTGGCTGCAAAGGAAACTGATGGCGCCACCAACAAGGAACAAACCATGCTCATTAACACCCATAACCCTGTTTTCCTGATCATCCCGCCCTCCTTATTATTTTAATCATCTGATAACACGGCTGTTGCAAAATCAAAAACATCCTGACAAGGATGCTGACCCGATAAAGCCCCTTGAATCCGGCCCTTGATCACCGCAACAGAAGCATACCCTCGCGCAGCAGGCTTCTGACTCAACACAAAAAAAGCCCCGCCTTCACGGAAAGGAACATCCCCACCCGAAGATTTCAATCGAAGGACCTTCTCCATCACAACACCCAGCTCATCAACCGCACCCAGCAAAACATAATCACAGCGTTGCTGTTCAAGCCATGCGCGCGCTAACATCAATCCCTCCTCAAACGCATGTGAAAACCGGGTGATCGTTATGGTCGGACCTCGCAGTCCTGCCAGCAAAGAAATGTACGACGCGGCGGCATTGTGAACCGAATGAGAAAAAAGCGTGGGCGAAACATCTTTCTCCCTGAAATTGATCATATCATCCAGAAAACGGAATGTTGTGGCATGCGGACCCAAACCCGTTGCTAGAATAAGCCCGACACGCGATAAATCAACATCTGTCCCCAGCCCCGCATCTTGAAATGCATCAAGCCCTGCCAAAATCGCCATCCGGTCAAAACGGTCTGCCCGTCGGGCATCCTTGGCCAGGCGCGGATCCTTCAAGTCTTTTTCCTGCACACGCAAGAATCCATCCGCGGCCACCGGCAATTCCCCGCCTTTAAGCGCGGCACGATGAACGTCCAGTCCCCGGCCAGCCGGTGAAATAATCCCTACCCCGTGAATATGCATTATATCCCCGTTAAAATTAAAGCCGCATTATTACCGCCAAAAGCAAGTGATGTCGAAAGCGCGGCCTTACCCGTAACAGACGTCCTGGAAACAACCGGAGCCTGTCCTATCTCTTCATCCACCTCTTCAAACCCCATG
>JAZDPD010000128.1:0-10581 GCA_043798045.1 Candidatus Omnitrophota bacterium
CTTAATTTTAATTCATATAATGCTTTATTAGAAGCGCGGTATTGGACAATCAGAGGAAAAAGTGTATTGGTTAAAACAACCGGCAAAACAAAGAACATTTCCGTGATCCGTGTTGTTGCCGCATACATACCCAATCCCCGCTCACCTAATATACGGCCTACCAGGACTTGATCCATGCGGATATACAAAAGGACCATGAACGCTGACATGATCATGAAAGAACTTTGCTTTAAAAGGTCCTTGGCCAGAGGAAATGAAAAAAGCCTCATATGAAGCCCAAGTTTTTGATGCCGAAAGATAAAATACATATTGATGGCGCCAAGAACAATCTCGAGCATGACGGCTGCGGCAAATAACTCCAGGGGTGCATGCCGGGAGATTAAATAAACTTTTAAACCAGCCATGATCAGAAATGAAGAATTTTTGGCTAGAATTGTATATCGGGATAAGACCTGTGACTGATAATAAAGATCGATCACATCAAAGGATTGGAAAACAATTCCTGTTGAAACAATCAAGATCAACCATTTAACAAGATGATCATGAACAATAAAGAAATTTGCTGATAGAAAGCAGAATAAGAATGCCAGCAATCCCCCGGCAAGTTTAATAATAAAGACTGTCCCAAGAATCTTATCCCGAATCAAGGCGTTTCGTACCAACTCACGCACGACAACAGTTTCAAGTCCTAAAGAAACCAAAGGATAAAAGAACGCAGCAAAGGCAATGGCATAATTAAATATCCCGAATTGCTCAGGCCCAAAATAACGCGCCAGCAAAGCGGTGACACATAAGCCAATACCAAGGCGGATGCTGTTGTCAGTACCTAGCCACATCACATTCTGGGTTATGCGTGATAAATTAGGATACTGTTGTTTTAATTGCATCAGCCATTCCCGCATTAGTTCAACCCTATATTAATAACCAATGATTTTTAAACGTTTTACAAGTTCCTTAGACCTGACACATATCCCTTTTTCATGGCATGTTGTCAGCGTATATCCGAAACGTGTGCAGGGTGCACATCCAAGTCCCTCATCCAGGATCACACCCTGTTCTGGCCGGGGCCCCCATTTGGATTGATTGCCAGGCCCAAAGAACGCGGTTACAGGTGTCCCAAGTGCTGCCGCCAGATGTAAAAGGCCTGAATCATGACCGATAAATCCTTTGGCATCTACGATCAATGCCGCACTTTGTGACAATGTGGCCTGTCCGGTCATATTGATCACACGTTGATCAGACAGGTTGGCGGTGATCTGTCGGGATAATCCGGTCACATCATGCCCCCCCAGCAGAACAATCTTCAAATTCTTCTTTAATATATGATGGCATATATCCGTGGCTTGTTGAATGGAAAAGCGCCGGAGTGCAATGCTCCCGCCGATTGAAATGACAATATAGGGATCTGATGCCTGGGTTTTGGCCCATTCTCTGTCGCATGCCGGGATTTGATAGCAGTGCGTTAACACCAGATCTTCGCGAATATCAAATAACCTGAATAACCTTGCAAAATTCTGCAGTTCATATTGATCCAGATCGTAGGGTACTTTGATATCCAGGAGCCTTGCACGCGATGGCCTTGTGTCAAATCCGATCAGGATCCGATGTTTGATCATATGACCGACTATAGCACTTAAAAGATGCCATTGTTCGGTATCAACCACAACATCATACTGTTGGCGAAAGACACTCAGGAATTCATGGCCGACATTATAATTGAGCACCCGGTTAAAAAGGTCCTTTTGCGAATTAAAAATACCGGCATTGCGCCTTTCACAAAGGATGTCAACGCTATGCCCTTTTGCTTTAAGGGCACGGATGACAGGTAAAAGAAAGACAGCATCCCCGATTCCTCCGGGGCGAATGATCAGGATTTTCAAATGTCCGGTCGCAATAGTTTTCATTGGAATACGCGAAACGGGCAGTATCCTGGCGATCATGCCGCCGATCAGATGATCGAATAATTTTACAGCCTTGTCCCCAGGACGGCCGTATGAACGCAGGATATCCCATAAACTGATGCCAGGCACGTTATAATCCTTTAGCCATTACAAGCGTTATCACGATAAAAACGACCCATAAAACAAGCGTGATAAGTAATGGCTTATCTTTAAGAAGAACCTCACCAGGATCATCTCCCAGTTTCTTAACATGCAGCAGGTATAAATATCGAAACATGCCATAAATGACAAAACAAATGGAATAAAGCAGTTCATTGCCGTGTAAACGTGCTGTAATATCGCTGGAAATAGTATACAGGCCGTAAAACACTACGCTCAATGTGGATGAGATGATGATCAATTGATCAAGGAAATGGATCGTATACTCTTTTAAAGCATTCCGGTGCTCTGGAGCTTTTTCTTTCAGATTGTCAATTTCATACCGACGTTTTGTAAAACCAAGAAATAACGCAAGGACAAGCACACACATTTGAAGCCATGATGACGGGATAACCATAATGGCGGCCGCGCCGATCCAAATACGTACCTGGAATCCAAAGGCGACGGTTAATACATCCAGAATGACATGGTTTCGTGTGAAGAAATTGTAAATGAGCTGCAAAAGGATATAAAAGAGTGCCAGATACAGCATTTCAATTTTCTGGGAATAAAGAAATGATAATCCGCTGGCAAGGAAGACAACAGCTAATGACCATGCGTAGGGTAAGGAAACCTCGCCGGCAGCAATAGGGCGCAGGGATTTCTGAGGATGAATTGTATCTTTACGGCGATCCATGATGTCATTGAAAATATAGGCCCCGGATGTGATAAGGGAAAAAGAAAAGAATGTGAAAAGTGTTTGTTGCCATGAAGCGGTATCAAGGAACTTCCCGGCAAATATAAGCGGTATTAAAATGAATCCGTTCTTGATCCATTGCTTGATACGGATTAGTCGAAAAAAAGTTATCATAATTTCCTTAATGGATATTGAGTTTAACAGCAAACATTTCTTTGGAATCATCCCAGGTTAAGACTTCCCCGCTTTGTCCATCCCAGACCGACAGGCGGTAGATATACTCTCCTGGTGAAAGCTTTGGCAAAGCATGAACAAACGTCTCGCGCACATGCTCACCCGGCAACCAGGCCGCCGCAGGACAAACAACAAGACCCAAAAGGCGTGTATTCGAATAAAGAACTTTATTGTTTTGTTCAAGTTTTGAGGTAACAAAATAAAGGTGTTTCGGGCGTTGGGTTATCCCCCAATAAAATGTTACCGGCATGTCAACCTGGCCAAAAGTATTGGACGGCAATAAATTCATATCAAAGCCTTCAAGGTAAATGCCCGCATCTTTTAAAGATCCTAAAACAGTATCTTTAAAAGGAGCCTTCTGAATAAAAACTGGCGACTGGTCATTACGGTTCTGTAATCGTGACAGCAGCGCTATATTGTCATACATATGCACGATCTGCCAATGATATGGCATAAAGTATGACCGTAAAAGATCAGACGTATTCAGGGGGTCACGTTTAAGATCGGCAAGAAGCCAGGGGTCCATCATATCAACAAGGGCCAGATCTGCTTCCAATGGGCGCAAGTAAGGCTTCTCACCTGTTAGGAAGTTCATGCCTTTCCAAACATTATATAAGGCATAAACACGCTTACGATCAACCAAATGACTTAAGAAATCAAACGTGGTTATGACCGCACGGTCCTTGGGGGCATCGGCTATCATGGTATCGCGGTATTTATCCTGTGGATCGCTCCAGGCGGAAATTTTTTTCGTCCAATCAGAAAGATAGGTAGCTGTATGCAAAACAGAGCCAAGAACAAATAAAAAGAAAATGGCATAAAAAATCTGTGGTTTCCAGCGGGATTTCAGCCACCCAAGGCTGAAAATTGTTGCCAGGAAAAGAATCGGAGCCACTGACGCGGCGTAATGAAAGAAAATGGTATGCATGGTCGGCGAATTTGACAGCACTACTTGCAGTAAAAGCGGCGCCGCGGCCAGGAGAATAAGCGGGCTTAACAGGGCAAATGGGAAATGGGCGCCAAATAAGTCTTTGAGATATGCCCCGTTCTCGGGTGAAAACAGCTTCACTAAAGCACTCGAGGGTTGAGATGCCATATCCTGGTATAAGCAAAAATACAGGTTGGCCGCACCACCGGGAAGATGCGAACGCAATAGCGGTGTGATAACAAACATTCCAATACAAAAAACAAGAAATCCGGTCAGAATGGGAAGTCCCGCCCAGAATATCCGATCATCCTTTTTCAGAAATAATGCCAGGAAACCAGTCAGGATAACAACAAGGGGCAGATTTTCTTTCACCAGGCAAAGCAGAAACAGGCTTGCGGCATAAAGCACTTTGCGCTCTTTCAAAAGAGCAAACAACATTAGCGGGATAAGAAATATGGCCAGATTTTCAAAATTAAACTCAAAAAACATCATATACACATTGGCCGGGAACAAAAGAAAAAGTATCTGCATGACCAAGGCGATTGAAGATGGAAGCTTGATCAGTGCCAGGCGGTAGATCATCACGCTGGCCGCACAAAACATGAATACTTTTAGGCCAACAAGCAATAACGGCGTAGGGAATATTTTATATAAGATCGATAATGGTAAAGCAATGTAATAACCATGATCGATAAAGGGATTGGCGCCATAAAGAGATGAAAAACTATTTCCCTGGGAAAAGCTCCATAAGGCATGGGAACATAATGACAAGTCCCAGTCATAAAAACCGAAATAGGAAAATTTATAGGCAAGAGCGCCCGACCAGATGATCGCAGCCAGGATCGTGATCCAGAATGAAATGCGATCATGAGAAGCGCGCATGATTCCCCTTTCTTAGAAGGATGGCATCAATAATGTCGTTTGCCATCAAACTTGCCGGCAATCGTTTATGGATGACGTTATCCGCGGCCTGACCATGAAGTTTGACGCCCCATAAAGCGGCATCAAAACCAGATAGCCCCTGCGCCAGCAGGGCGGCTATCATCCCGGTTAATACATCCCCGCTGCCCGCTGTAGCCATCCCGGGATTACCTGTTGTATTAATATAACTTCTTCCATCTGGAGACGCCACTACAGTCTTGTTACCTTTAAGAACAAGGACAACATGGTAAGTGCGGGCAAAATCCTCAGCTGTTTTTATCCTGTCCTTTTGTGTGACACCAGGGTGATGTTTCAATAATCGTGACATTTCACCGGCATGAGGCGTCAGTATCCGCAGGGCTTTGGCCTTAAGAAGAAGCTTCACATGCCCCTGGAGCGCATTGATCGCATCAGCATCCACCACCATGGGTAACGGATATTCCACAATCATACGGCGGGCAAAATTTTGCGTTGAGCTATCACGTGTTAATCCCGGGCCGATCGCCGCTGATGTAAATCTGGAAGCGGTGGCTAGTAAATCCCTGGCTGCTTTCAGTGAAAATGTCATCCCTCTGGTTTGCGCGACAGGTAAACTCATCACAACCGAAGATAGTTTTTTTTGTAATGTCAGTTGCAGACCAATGGGGATGGCCGCAGTCACTAACCCTGCCCCGCTACGCATGGCAGCCAGCGATGTCAAACAGGCAGCCCCCAGCATGCGCGGCGATCCGGCCATCACCAGGACATGGCCGAAATCGTTTTTACAAACATTACTCTTTTGTCTCAACAATGGCGCTGGCAACGGCATAAAATTTTGAATGCGAAATGGATAAATGGATAACTTGCCCGGATAGCGGACGGTTGATGTGGCAGACTGGCTTGCCATCGGGCGTGTTTGTTACAGTGATATCTTTCCAGCTTAATGTTTTATCACCCACGGCCTTGTAAATCGCTTCCTTGGCCGCAAAACGTCCGGCATAATGAGGATACGGGATAATATGGGTTTGCGCGTAAGCGATCTCTTCATCATTAAGGATGCGCGTCAGGAAACGATCGCCCCATTTGAGGGTTGCCGCACGGATTCGCACAATTTCGACAATATCAATACCGGAACCTGTGATCATGGATGCGCCTGGGTCAGTTTTTTCATTTGAATTACGGCCTGGGATAATCCGGCAAAAACGGCATGAGAAATAATGGAATGCCCTATATTCAATTCATGCATGCCCGGGATAGAGGCTATGGGTGCGGTATTGTCATACTTTAACCCATGCCCCGCATTAACAATCATGCCCTGCATTTTTGCGTAAGCGGTCATTCCAGCGATCTTTTTAAATTCCCTGGCACTGGCAGCCGCTGTCCTTAATTGCGCGTAAGAGCCCGTATGCAGTTCAATGATGCCAATACCCAGATCTCGTGTTGCATTGATCTGTGTTTTTTCAGGGGCAATAAAAAGACTGACCTCAATCCCTTTATTTTTTAGACGGGCAATGGCAGCTTTAAGTCGTTTGAAATGTGCGACAACATCCAACCCACCCTCGGTTGTTAATTCCTGGCGGCGTTCCGGAACAAGGGTAACCTGTTGCGGTTTAAGCCGGCAGGCTATGGCAACAATCTCGGGGGCAATGGACATTTCAAGATTGAAACGGATGGATAATGCCGCGTGAAGGTTTTTGACATCCTTGTCGTTGATGTGTCGTCGGTCTTCTCTTAAATGCGCCACAATGGAGTCCGCACCAGCCTGCTGGCAGATCAAGGCGGCTGCAACCGGATCAGGATCATTTTCCCGGCGTGCCTGACGCAGTGTGGCGACATGATCAATATTAACACCCAGTAATGCCATGATGTGTTTCCTTATCTGAGGATCTCACCGTTGACATAGATCCATGTGATAATGGCCAGGCCCAGGGAGATAATCTTAAGCGCAATATTAGTTGTCAGGAATTCTTTCATTTTTTTGCCTTTGCATTGACGATCAGAAGATCTTTTAATGCCGACTGCAGCCGTTCCGGCCCTGTAACCGGGATAAACTTTCCGTCGCAGGCAATGGAAATTTCGCCTGTCTCCTCGGAAACAAGAAGGACAATGGCGTCGGTGTGTTCTGTCAATCCGAGTGCGGCACGATGCCGCGTGCCGATGATCTTGCTCAAATTCATATTATCGGTTAACGGGAATAAACAGGCGGCGGCCACTATCCTTTGCCCGCGCATGATCATCCCGCCGTCATGGATCGGAGATTCATGCCTGAAAATGGTTTGAACAATCTCTGATGAAATGAGCCCGTCAACCTCGATACCGCTTTCTGCATATGTGGTTAATTTTGTTTCACGCTCGAAAGCGATCAGACAGCCGATGCGTTTTTCCGAAAGCTTGAATGCGGCATCTGATATTTTGCTGATGGAAGCAATGACATCGGACTCTTCAACAAAAAGATTGAAGAAATGCCCCCTTCCCAATCGGGCAAGCCCGTGGCGCAGCTCCTGTTGGAAAATAATCACCATGGCCAGAATGGAAATGGCAAAGAACTTTGTCAATAGCCAGTTGAGTGTATCAAACCGCAGTAACTGCGCCAATAAGAAAGCAATGGCCAGGTACGTAACGCCCTTTAAAACCTGGAACGCGCGCGTCCCCTGGAAAAACAAAAGCACGCGAAAGAACAGCCACCACAGGATCAATATTTCAGGAACAGCCTTGATGTTGGACCAGATTTCAAGAATATACATGTATCATCCTCGGATTATTCAGCTGAATATATGGCATAGGCCATGGAAATTGCCTGTTTGATCTCTTTAACATCATGAACCCGTAAAATATTTGCTCCCGCTGTTGCCGCGACAACAGCACTTGCCAATGTCCCGGGTAAACGATCATCAAGGCCCGCCATGAGCGTGTTGCCGATAAATGATTTTCGTGACGGCCCTACCAGGATCGGGAAACCCAAAGAAGTAAACTTTTTCAAATGTTTCAACAACAGCAGATTTTGTCCGGTTGTTTTGGAGAAACCAATTCCCGGATCAATGATAAGGTTGTCTTTCTTTATTCCCGCGCAAAGGCAGGCCTTTACGGCTTTCCTGAGCTGTTCCCTGACCTCCAGGACAACATCCTTATATTTTGTCATGGTCTGCATGTTCGCCGGCGTCCCGCGCATGTGCATGAGGAAAAGCCCTGCCTTAAACTTTCTGACAATATCAAGCATGCTTTCATCCGGCTCAGTTCCCTTGATCAGATTCACAGCCGATGCTCCGGCTTCCAACGCCTGCCGTGCTACAAAAGGTTTAAACGTATCCACAGTCAAAGGAACTTTAACACGTTTAACCAAGGCTTTGATTAGCGGAACAACCCTTGCCGCTTCATCTTCGGGTGATATTGTCAATGCGCCAGGTCTGGATGATTCACCGCCAATATCCAGGATATCGGCGCCTTGATCGGCCAGTTGAAGCGCATGTGAAAGCCCCCGAACTTTTTCCCGGCTGTATTGGGCAAGAACACCGTCGCCGCTGAAAGAATCCGGTGTGACATTGACTATCCCCATGATAAGCGCTTTACCGCTTAGCTTGATCCTGAATGATCCGGCCTTCCAGAAAAAACTCTGATGCTTTGGAAGCATGGATTATAAAACTTTCGGTTCTTCTTTTGGCAGACCTAATAAAATTCGCGCTTCTTCGATATCCATCACTTCTTTTTCAATCAGACGATTGGCGATGATATCCAGTTTGTCACGGTTATCGGTTATGATTTTTTTGGCACGTTGATAGGCGGCATCGACTAAAATCTTAACCTCTTCATCGATCATGCGCCCGGTATCATCACTGAAATCCTTCTCTTCAAAAATATCCCTGCCGAGAAATGACGGGTGCCCGCCGCGGCCATAAGCGCGTTTGCCCATGCTTTCACTCATGCCAAAAGCACATACCATGCTGCGCGCCAGTGATGAGACTTTCTCAAGGTCATTGGAAACGCCCGTGGTCGTATCTCCCATGAAGACTTCTTCACCGACAAGTCCACCCATGAGAACTGTCATTTGCCCAAAGAGGTCTTTTTTGGTGTAATAATGCTTGTCTTCGGTTGGCGGTGTTAATGTATATCCGCCGGCTAACCCGCGAGGGATAATGGAGACTTTTGAGAATGTGTCCACTTCATCCAGATAAAGGCTTAGTAAGGCATGCCCGGCTTCATGATGCGCCGTCATTTCTTTTTCTTTCTTGGAAGTGGTGTGGGACTTTTTCTCGGGTCCCATGGTCACACGTTCAACGGCTGCCAGAAATTCCGCCATGCTGACGGTTTCGAGGCCGCGGCGCGCTGCCAGGAGCGCAGCTTCATTGCAAACGTTGGCCAGGTCGGCACCGGAAAAATATACTGTTTGCTGCGCGATGCGGCGTAAATCAACGTTGGTATCAAGTTTGATGCGTGTGGAATGGACTTTTAGGATACCTTCGCGGCCATTGATATCCGGAAGCCCAACGACAATACGGCGGTCAAAACGTCCGGGCCGAAGCAGCGCCGGATCA
Organism: Candidatus Omnitrophota bacterium; assembly: GCA_043798045.1. GTDB lineage: Bacteria > Omnitrophota > Gorgyraeia > Zapsychrales > Fredricksoniimonadaceae > Fredricksoniimonas. The sequence goes on from JAZDPD010000128.1 coordinate 9,328, forward strand.
AGGGTGTCAGGCCGGTTTGTAGCCGCCATGACGATCAATCCGCTGGGTGCATTGAATCCATCCATTTCCACCAGCAGTGCATTGAGCGTTTGTTCACGCTCATCATTGCCGCCGCCAATACCGGAAAAACGCTGGCGGCCAACGGCATCGATTTCATCAATGAAAATAATACAGCCTTTTCCTGAAACGCGTGAGGCTTTGCGCGCCTGTTCAAAAAGGTCGCGAACACGTGAAGCACCAACACCGACGAACATTTCCACAAAGTCCGATCCGCTCAATGAAAAGAACGGGACATCCGCTTCACCGGCCACGGCTTTGGCCAGCAGTGTTTTTCCTGTTCCCGGAGGTCCCACCAAAAGTACGCCTTTGGGGATTTTTCCACCGAGGCGTTCAAATTTCTTGGGTTCTTTGAGGAATTCAATGATTTCCTGAAGTTCCTCCTTGGCTTCATCAACGCCGGCCACATCCGAAAAAGTGATCTTGTTTTGTTCCTTGTCGCTGACTTTGGCACGGGATTTTCCGAAAGACCAGACTTTATTAACACCCTCTGCACCACGCCGGCCGATAAACCAGATGAAAAATATGATGAGCAAAACAGGGACAAACGAAAAGAATGCCTGGCTCCAGAATGTTTCCAGCGGCTGAACAGACATGTCCTCGACATTTTCCCGCAACGCGGCTAAAAGCTCTTTATCATCCGTGGGGATATTCAGCCTGGTCTCGGTACCGTCCTTGAGCGTGGCACGGATAACGTTCTCCGTTCCCTCCGAGAGGATGACTTTTTTAATGGATTTTGTTTCCTTGTTTGTTTTAACTAGTGCGTAAAATTGACTGTATGTCATTTTTAACGCTGTTTTGGAATTCGTTGCCGGCTGACCGGCAATGATCAGGAAAACACAAATGATAATGGCCCAGAAAATCCATACGCCATTACCATCCTTGTTGTTAAATGGCCCCATGCCTTTACGGGGTAACGGTTTTTTCTTCTTCTGTGATGATGATTGCTCTGCCATGAATAATACTCCTGAATTATTAGTAATTTTGTTCAAATTCCAGTTTCCCGCGGTCATCAAAGCCTTTACGCTTGATCTTTACCCCCGCGGCATATGTGTCGATATAGGCCAGACCGCCTTTGGGATGGAATACGCGGACATCGCCGTCAATCTTGCCGTTTACATAATTTTGTTCGCTGGACAATTCGCCCGTTGGAAAGAATTCTTTGGATAAGCCTACCTGAATTCCATTAACAATTTC
>JAZDPD010000173.1:0-9696 GCA_043798045.1 Candidatus Omnitrophota bacterium
GTAAATGCATAAATATAAATATACTGACGCATTTCAAGGCCATACCACCAGAACATCCACGAAGAACAACACAACAAAGCAGCATATATCCCCCACACCCATGAATATCGGCCTGCAAAATAGTAAAAAAATAATGCCGGAATGAATGCCATCAATATCAGCGGAACAAGCCTTAAGAAAATATTGGAAAATGGATCCCCGTAAACACCCTTCTCAACGTTATACCGATTGACCTGCCAACGCCAGGTGCGAAAATCAAAAAAATGAACATCCTTGAATGCTCTCAAGGCCAAAAGCCGGACATCATACGAAAAAATATCAACAACGGCCTTCTCCACCAGATAAAACAATGGTGAATTATTGGCCTCGACAATATGTTGGCCTGAAATGATCTTCCCGTAAGATAGCGGGAGGATGCTCGCTGTCAGCGAATAGTACTCGTCTTTCCACAAAGGCTTGTTCCTGGCACAAAATATTCCGGCAATAAAGACTGCCGCAAAGATCAAGCCGCTGAACATAAATAGCCTTGCCCTGGCTGAAACGAATGAATTGCATCTTATGATCATGTTTTTCAGACTACGTGAGATCATAAAAATTGTCAAGGAACGAGGACTATAAAATGCTACTGCAAATAAAACAGAGGGGGGAGCCGCCCTTGCGGCCTCCCCCTCCTACGACTTTACCCGATCGCGACACTACCCCGCTCTTCCGTACGAATTCGGACCGTTTGCTCCAGGGGCATGATAAAAATCTTGCCATCCCCTGTTTCCCCGGTCTTCGCACCTTTGATGATCGCTTTAACCGTTGCATCAACATAATTATCATTGACGGCTATTTCAATACGAACTTTACGCAGAAGGTTACCCATTTCCCTGGCCCCTCGATAAATCTCAGTAACCCCTTTCTGTCGTCCATGACCAAGCACCTCACTGACTGTAATAAGATTAATTTCCACCTTATACAACTCATCCTTCACATCATCCAATTTACTCGGTTGAATAATTGCAATAACCATTTTCATGGAACCATCCTCCTATATTATTCCAACATTGTATATGCACGTTCATGATGCTCGGTCAAATCAAGACCAACATCTTCATCCTTGGTCGAAACCCTCATACCCATCACCATATCAATGGCCTTGAACAAAATCGCCGTAACAACTGTCGAATAAATCAATGTTACCGCAACAGCCTTAACCTGAATCATAAACTGCGCAGGATTTCCATAAAAGAACCCATCCGCGCCAGCCGCATTCACCATCTTGGTAGCAAAAAGACCTGTGGCCAGTGCCCCCCAGATACCGCCAACACAATGCACACCAAACGCATCCAGCGCATCATCATAACCTAACTTAGGTTTTATGACCGCAGCCGCAATATAGCAGAACACGCTGACCAAAAGACCGATCGCAATAGCCCCGCTAACATTAACAAAACCAGCTGCAGGCGTGATCGCCACAAGACCTGCCACAGCGCCCGAAGCCACGCCAAATAAGGTTGGCTTTCCATTACGCACCCATTCAATCAAGGCCCAGCTTAACCCTGCGGTAGCGGCGGCCGTATTGGTGACCACAAAAGCATTAACGGCAAGCCCGTTAGCTGCCAGCGATGAACCGGCATTAAACCCGAACCACCCGAACCACAGTAATGCCGTACCGAGTGCCACAAAAGGCAGATTGTGCGGTGAAGGAATATGCTTGTCCGCATTCTTACGCGGCCCAATCATCAAAGCCGTCACAAGAGCTGCAATCCCGGCGTTGATATGAACAACAGTGCCTCCGGCGAAATCAAGCGCACCCATGTTTCGCAAGAAACCGCCGATCCCCCACACCCAATGGCACACCGGCGCATAAACAAACGTGAGCCAAAGGATAATGAAAACAACAAAAGATGAAAACTTCATTCTTTCCGCAAAAGCGCCAATGATAAGGGCCGGTGTGATAACCGCGAACATGGCCTGAAAAATCATAAACGCCTGATGCGGAATCGTGGCTGAATAATCACTATAAGGATCAAGTCCGACTCCGTTTAAAAATGCCCAGTTGAATCCGCCCCAAAAGCCTGTTCCAGGAGCAAACGCCAAACTATACCCGTAAACAACCCACAAGACACTGACCAAACACAAAATAAAGAAACACTGCATTAAAACACTCAAAATGTTCTTTCTCCTGACCATCCCTCCATAAAAGAAAGCCAGCCCCGGTGTCATTAGCATGACAAGAGCCGTTGAAACCAAAACCCACGCTGTATCTCCTGCATTCATTGTCGTTCTCCTTTTATAACGTTGCTAAAATTACGAAAAACTGATCCACTGAGCCAATCGCGGCATCGGGAAATATATCATCCCGAAAACCGATGACGTACAAGGTGAATCACGTCCCATACTACTTATATGCCGCATAACCCCTCCTCTTTTAATTATCAAATAAAAAAAGCGCCTTCAATTCATTGCTTTGAATTGAAGACGCCTTTGTCTTCGGCCCTATCAGGGCCACACCACTAAAGTTTAACTACTTTATCTTAACGGACAATCACTGCCCGTTTATTTCACGGCCTGTTCGGCCGTGCTAGGACCCATAAATCAACGGGTCCACATCTGATGTTCTAAATATACTCCCTCTTCATTAAAAATGCAATAGCAACGTAAAACAAATTTATCGACGATAGAAAAAAAATATCGGAAAATATTTCCTAATTAATTCTTTTTATTCGCCTTCCCTGCAATTGTTGATAAAATGATTATAACAAAATGCAGGGATACACCTGCTTCACTGATTTGAATCACGAAAGGAATGTCCCATGTTTTTAACTGAGATTTTTATTATACCGCTGGCCATTGTCCTGGGCGTCGTGTCCCTTTCAATTATCTTCCTGCCGACAATCATCGCCGCTATCCGCAAACATCGTCAATTCATCCCGATTTTAATCCTCAATATCTTTCTCTGGTGGACATTTATCGCCTGGGCCATCGCATTGGCATGGGCCTTCCTTCAAGATGAACAGAATGAAATTATCACCATCCGAAAAACACCGCCTGAACAACCCACAGCCGCGGCACAAGACAATGCTCAAACATCATGACACCGCTTAATAAATAAAATACAAGAGAGCGTTCTTCCGTATATCCCAAGTTTACGCACCCCATTGTTCTTTCCGGCCCCCGCCAGAAAAAAGCGCATCCATGTGATAGAACGCCCTCTTAGAAAATAATATGTATGTTCTACTATTGTTCTTTATAGTACTCAAGAACCTTTTCGGAAAGATCCTGGAAAACGGCTGTCGACCGACACACAATCTGGTCATACCATTTATTATCTTTACCCTGCTCCTGAGGCATTGAAACAAATAATCCTTTTTTACCTTCTACCAAACGAACACCGCGAATCACGAGGACACCATTAACAGCCACATCCGCGAATGCCTTCAAATTTCCTGCTTCCGGCAACCGATACATCTTTTCCACTTGAAACACAATTGATGACATAACCCCCTCCACATAAAAATTGTTATTAAATCAAATTAGTTGATACTATGGTAACGTACATTGTATATTTGTCAATATTAATGTTTACAAAATATCAAAATTACAAATTTCACCCAAAAAATCACTTTAGAAGTTGTTCCTTTCTCAAAATATGTTATTATTGTACAAACAACGGGGAGAAAATTTATGCAGGATTTTGGCTCACACATTCAATCATTACGAAAATCACAACGCTTGTCGCTTTCCGAACTGGCCAAAAACAGCGACGTTCAGATCGCCACCTTATCTCGCATTGAAAACGGAAAAATGACAGGAACACTTTCTTCGCATATGCGTATCGCCAAAGCCCTTGGTATTGATATTACTGAATTATACCAAGGCCTCCAGGAAACAGCCCCTGACCCGATCAAGTCAGAAGAAACACTTGAAACAGCATCTATTGTCAACGACAAGGTTTCCTGTGAAATACTGACGCGCCAAGTAACATCAAAAAAAATGTTGCCGGCAATCATCAAGATCGAAGGAAAGGGAACAACTTCCCAGGAACGCCGCGAATCAGCATCGGAACGTTTCCTCTTCGTGCTTGAAGGCAGCGTTATCGTGAAGATAAAAGAACAAACGATCAAACTTGACAAGAACACATCTCTGTATTTCAATGCCACTTTACCGCATAGCATTGAAAACCCCAATGCAACAACGGCCAGGCTTATCTCTGTCACAACACCGGTTTCAATATGAAGACAGCCCTGATTTTTGCTGAAGATGAATACACGCGCGACACGCTAAAAGCCGCTTTATGCAACCATATCCCTTTAATTGTAACGGAAAACATGGTTCAATGCCTGGAAGCCCTGCATCAAAAAGCCCCTGTTTATAAAACGATCATGGGTATATCAGGAATGAATGATCTGGATGTTGCCAGCGCTATTGAAGAAATTTCGGCCCTAAAGCCGGAAATGAAAATAATTATAGTCGGCCATAAAAATGATGAACGCATGGCTGTCGAATCTGTCCGCCACGGTGCCAACGGATACCTTCTTTTACCCATCAAGGCTGATGAACTTCTAACGACGATGCGCCAGTAAAGCCTTCGTCTTTCACCACATCCATGAACTGAAGAAACCATTCCTTTTTAATACCGTCCGCTTTCTGAAGCTTATCAAAGTCTGCCTGGAAAATAGCATAAACACGCGCATAACTTCCGGAAACAATCTGTGCCATTTCCATAACAGAAATGTCAGAATGCATCGGATCATATAAAAGATCCTTCCCATCCCACACAAACGTAAGTTGCCTGAAAATGGTCAGCAAAGGCAAAGCCCTGGGATAAGCAGCATTTTGCTTTTGTTCGGCCAGAAAGCTGATCTTAAAGTTCCCGACAAGAACACCTTTGACATAATCGAAAGAACCCGAAATGTCAAAATCAAGAAGTCCAAGCCCCTGGCGCGTTGCCTCAAACGGCATGGCCATCAAAAGCCTGACACCCTTGCCATCCATCATATAAAATTGGGTGAATTTTGTACTATACCCATCTCCGGCACCAGCCAAAGCTGAAACACTGACCAATCCATTGTCCAGGAATTTGAAAACAGGCTCTTCTTTCTTATTGTCAAACACATCAATGTGACCCGAATACCGCCAAGCACCCGGCTCCGCTTTAAAAACTAAATACTGATAATCAGGAAAACGCATACTCTGGCTTGAAACACGCAACACCCGGTAATCACCAAATTCATAATCTTTAACAACAGGATAAGGGAGGATGCACGCGCCAACGGCTGAATAATGACAGGCAAAAAGGTATTCATCCCTGTTAACTTCAGCATGGGCCCCCTTGACATTAAAACCCGTCGCAATCCCCATCTTTTTCCAGAGTTTACCAATATGAACACCAGGGAAATAATAATCCCTCCGGCGAGAAGCCGCTACATTGAAAACATTCTTCTCACCCGCCTCATAATAAGCATCGGTATCTGCGAAGAATTTCTCAACCGATAAATAGGAAAGTGTTTTTGGAATAAACAACAATGCAATCGCAATAGAAACGATAACGGCTGGCACAAACTTAAGGAACTTGTTTCTCATAAGACCCCCTAAACCGCATCTTTCTAAATCAATAATGAATTACCGGACTTCATCACCCGTACCGCTGATCTTTCCTGAAGAATCCGGGGTAAATCTAGACCATAACCCCCGGCGTCCTTCACGGGCTTGACGGAACAACTTCTTAAATATATCTGCATACCGGACATTGGGCGGAATGGTCATCGGGTACGCAAAGCCATTCTTTATAATCTCCGCGTTAATAAAAAGACCGTCAGAAACCCGGTAAACATATGCCAAAAGCCTGCCATATTTGTCGCGCCGTTCAATATCAAACTCCAGCCTGACCCTTCGCCCGGCCAAAAAAGAACGCGTATACCCCGCCGATAAATGTCCCATCTGCAAAATCTCCTGCACACTTTTTCCGGAACGCTGCACATCACGTATAAGCTTCTTATTCTCACTCGATTCCGGAGTATCAATTCCAAGCAAACGAACCTTCTCACCATTGGCCAGCTTCACTGTATCTCCGTCATAAACATAAACAACAGCAATATTATCATAAATGTTCGCGGCGGCAGCAACAACAACCTCATCAGGAACCTTCTTTGTCGGAGAAGAAAATCGCACAACAAACGTTAAAAAAAGAGTTATAAAAAGAACAAAATATACAACTGGATGTAATTTTTCCGGCTTTAACATATTCAATCCGCATCCTTAACACGGATAAGGTCTGATGAAGGGTAATAATAACTCAATATCTGCTTATAATCATAATGCAACAAGGCCATATTATAAGCACCCCACTGGCACATGCCAACCCCATGCCCCCATCCATGCCCGATAAAATCAACAAACCACCCTTTCATTTCAATATCATACATATTGCTGCGCAAAAGATTAGGGCCAACAGCATCCCGGAAAGTTTTACCATCAACCATTTCACTCTTACCATCACGGGTTATAATCTTTAGTATTTTAACACGGCCGCTATTGTTCCGTTCAGCCACCTGGATGTTTTCAATTAACCCGAGTTTAAAACCTCTCGCATTAAGGCTGTCCTGGATATCCTTAAGACGAAAATTCCGATGCCAGTTATAATGCGGAGAATTGACGGAAAACGGTGATTTAATCCCACCTTTTAATGGAGGTATATTCACATCCCATAATTCGGAAGCATCCTCCGTTACCCCACCGCTATTGGCATGAAAGAAGGTCGGAAAAATCATCCCCTTGAACATCAGAACCTCCCCGCTCGTCCGTCTGACGCCAACGTTGGTCCTGTAGCGCTCGGACCCCTTGCCACCATAAACCTGAGAATATATATCATTGGTCACATCGAAATCCCGTGCTGCAAATTTTTCCATCGAATAAAGAGCAAATGTGCGCGTTGCCACGGCCTGCGCCTTGATCGCTTCCATCGGCCACTTGTCCGATATTTCATGATAAAGCACCCCGCGGATATACTGTTCAAGTTCAACGGAATTGACAACGGTAAGATTCTTACCTGCATTATTGACGACAATAATATTACCGCGGAAATAACCATCATTCATGGCAACGGCTATTTCGTGCCGGGGCGCAATGATGATGCGGGGAGAGGCAAACACAAACGCCCCCACCTTGATCTTGCCATTTTCAAGTGTCACCAATGCCGGCCTCAAACGAAGCCCTGTCTGAAGGCTTTTCCCGGTAACAAAATCAAGGATGTCATACCGCCCGGCCACCGCCACCGTAAAATGCCCCTGTTCCTTGAGAACAGCAACACGGATAAGCTTCGCCTTAGCCGTCACCATATCATCGGTGAAGAAGAAAACAGCCGTCAAAACAAATATGAAACAAATCAATTTCTTAAACATAATTCATTTATTTTATAATAAAAAAACCACCTAGTTAATCCATGATACAGACTGACAAGAAATAGGCTGCTGCCGCAGGTCAATGTTTTGACCATAACCGAACTACCACATGGCCAACAAGGCCGACAAAGATTATTGATATAACCGGAAAAAACAACGTAAAATTACGTTTCTGGACCACAACACCTCCGGGCATTGTCTCAAGGCCGAACGCGACGTAAATAAAAACAAGCCCTGCCATCCCCAAACATGATATCCCCACTGTAAGAAGAATTATTACCAAGAGATTCAAAAAAGTTTTCTCGCTTTTTCCGTGATCTCGCGCCCACGGGACGTTCGCCTTAAAAACCCCATTTTCAACAAATACGGTTCCACTACATCAATGAGCGTATCTGTTTCTTCATTAAGCGTTGCGGCCAGTGCTTCAACGCCGACAGGCCCGCCGTTGTACTGATCGCGAATAACCATCAAGATCTTGCGGTCAAAACGATCAAGCCCCTGAAGATCAATATCCAGCCGAGCCATTGCTTCCGAAACAATCGCGCCGCGAACAACCAACCCTCCTAATTTAACCTGGGCATAATCCCTAACACGCTTTAAAAGCCTATTGGCGATGCGCGGCGTCCCGCGTGAACGCTGCGCAATGGCCAACGCTGCCCCCTGATCAATATCGACCCCCAATTTGACAGCTGAACGCATGATGATTCTGGCAAGATCCTGCGGCTCATAAAAATCAAGATGATAGGCAATCCCGAATCTATCCCGTAAAGGAGATGCCAAAAGGCCGCTGCGTGTTGTAGCCCCGATAAGCGTAAAAGGTTTAAGCGTAAAATTGATGGTCTTGGCATAAGGCCCTTTATCCACAATAAAATCGATCTTGTAATTTTCCATGGCCGGATACAGGAATTCCTCGACAGTCTTTGACATGCGGTGAATTTCGTCGATAAAAAGCACATCGCCTTTTTCAAGATTAGTCAGGATCCCAATAAAATCACCGGCGCGCTCGATGGCTGGGCCTGATGTGACCGTGATCCTGCTCTTCATTTCATGAGCAATAATATGTGCCAGGGATGTTTTTCCAAGGCCGGGAGGTCCTGAAAAAAGCATATGTTCCAGCGGTTCATGACGCAGCTGGGCAGCTTCAACCGCTATGCGGATATTGGCCACCAAATCTTGCTGACCAACAAAATCTGAAAGGCTTTCCGGACGAAGGGATAACCCGGTAACCCTGTCTTCCTCTGTTTCCTGTGTATTAAGAATAACCTGTTTGAGTTCTTCCATCAGCCTGCCGTTTGTTGCTGGACGACGATATTCTCGGTATTGCGAACAAGCTCAATATCCGCAAAAAGACGTTTCTGAGCAACAACCACTTCCTTCATCTTACACAACTCAAGCACAGCCATGAACGTTACAATGACCTCAATCTTATCATGGGCGCTTTCAAAAAGTTCCTGAAGCCTCACACTGGAACGCTCGACAAGCATGTGCAAAATACTATGAACTTTCTCTTCAACGGTGTAAACCTCACGTACAACCTCATAATTCACCTTCTCCGGCTTATTGGCCATCGCCTGCGTCAACGCGGTGATAAGATCAAAAAGATTGGCTTCGAAATAAACCTCCTTCGCACCGTCTTTCATTTCCGCTAAAGCCTCTTCATCCAAGCGACGTGCAAAAAGATCCTGTCGGCCTTCCGCACGCAGGCGTAAAGCTTCGGCCGCCTCCTTGATACGCTGATACTCCTCAAGCCGATACACAAGTTCGGCCCTCGGATCTTCCTGCGGCAACACATCGCTGGGATCAGGCGGTAAAAGCATTCTTGACTTGATTTGAAGAAGAGTGGCGGCCATAACCAGAAAATCACCGATACCATCCAGATCAAGCATCTTCATGAGTTCAATGTACTGGATATACTGTTCGGTGACCTGGGCAATGGGAATATCACAAATATCAATCTCATCCTTGCGGATAAGATACAATAAAAGGTCCAGAGGCCCTTCAAATTTTTCTAGATGGATCTTGTAGTTCATGGCTTTTAACGAAAGACCGCTGTACGCACTTCTTTCATGGTAAGCTGCGCAATATCACGGGCTTTCTCAGCGCCTTTTTTAAGCACATCCTCAACGTAACCTCGATCCGCAAGCACTTTCAATCGCCTTTCACGGATCGGGCGTAAATATTCAATAATAGCCTCCGCCAGGTTCTTCTTGCAATCCGTACATCCTTTGGCAGCCCCCTCACACCAAAGGCGCGCATCCGAAACCTGTTCAGCCAAAAACGTGCCGTAATAAGAAAAAACATTGCACTC
>JAZDPD010000014.1:0-22791 GCA_043798045.1 Candidatus Omnitrophota bacterium
TGGATTCAGGACTGGATGAATAATTATCCCAGAAAGATTCTGGGTTACAAGACGGCGAATGAAATGGCAAAGGAATGCTTGCAGGGTAACAATTGATCTTAAAGCTTATTTTTGTCGCACTATGAGTTACAATTCGCGCGAAGCGAAGATCTTTTTGAAAAGAATTGTATAAGCAAATCATTTTGATATAATTTTCTAGAAATTAATATCAAAAATATTTACTTAAGTTATTTATGGATAATAATTTACAAAGATCGTTGCATGTTCATGCGCGGGCTGTCTTGTCGATGTTGTTAAGTCTGTCGCTGTCAATGCCTGCCTATGCACAACTTCCCACGGATGCAGGCGCATTGATTAAACAGGTCGATGAACGGCGTGAGATGATGCAACAAGACCGTGAATTACCTCGCCCTCAGCTCAAGGAAACCGGGCTAACAACTCCAACCAAACATCAGGTAAAAATCACAGTTACGGGGTTTCGTTTTAAAGGCAATACGTTGCTGGGTGATAAAGAACTGTCTACCATTGTTAAACGGTATTTGAATCATGCCGTTACTTATTCTCAATTGCAAGATGCCGCCGCTGCTGTAGGGGAGGCTTATCGCAAACGGGGATGGGCTGTTCGTGCGTTCCTTCCTCAACAGGATATTGCTAACGGCATTGTTGAGATTGATATTGTTGAAGCCAGACTCGGTAAGATCCTCTTGGAGAAAGATTCCTGTGCATGGCCGTCCAAGGCCAGGATCGATGCGATGTTTAAAGCGCAGGGAAAAGAAGGCAAGCCGCTTAATGTCGACACATTGGAACGCCCCTTATTGATCCTGGATGACTTGCCGGGGGTTTCGGCCTCCGGACGATTACAGCAAGGCGAACATGATGGCGAAACAGACCTGGTGATAAAAACTGCAAAGGATTCCTGGGCATCTGGGGTCGTTATGGCTGACAATGAAGGCTCGCGTTCAACCTCGGAATATCGCGTTCACAGTTTTGTCCAATTATTGAATCCTTTAAAACTGGGTGATATCTCTTCTTTATATTTGCTGGAATCCGAAGGGTTGCGATTCGCGCGGCTTGAAGAATCCCTGTCGGTTGGTAGCGATGGTTTGCGGATCGGGGCTAATGCCGGCGTATCTGATTATAAAGTTCTCCCTTCCGAGTTTGACGCGCTTAATGCCAAGGGAAAATCAAACAGCGTTGGGGCGCAAGTCAGTTATCCTCTGATCCGCTCCCGTCAGCAGAACCTGAATTTTAATTTCAATTATGACCATAAATCATTCTACAACCGCGCCCAGGATGACACTTCTTCGAAATATGAAACAGACAGCTGCACGATGGCTTTGCGTGGCAACAAGGTTGATGCATTCTTTGGTGGCGGCAGTAATTTTGCTAACGTAAATTTTGTCCTAGGTAAACAAAGTCTTGGCACGTTGAATTCGGGCGAGGATCCCGCTCTTCAAGGAGGATATCAAAAGGTAGTGTATAATTTTTCGCGCCAGCAGACCATTTTGTCATGGCTTTCTGCCTATGGCGAGGCCTCCGGGCAAGTTACTCCGGACAGGAGGCTTGACTCGTCAGAGAAATTCTACCTTGGCGGACCTGGCGGTGTACGGGCTTACCCGGTCAGTGAAGGAAGCGGTGTGCAAGGTGTACTGTATAAGGCAGAATTGCGCTGCCGATTGGCGTCCAAATATCAATTAAGCGGGTTTTATGATTATGGCTTTGTGAGGAATTATGGCAATGTACGAAGTTATAGTCTGGATGGAGCAGGCCTGGAATCGTATTGGCAACTTAATACCGGCTTGGGGATTAAATTGACCTGGGCCCATCGTTTGCATGAAAATTCAAATTCGACGTCTAATGGTGACGATCAGGATGGTACTTTAAGGAAAGACCGTTTTTGGCTGAGTTGCATCGTACAATTTTAAGATGGCATTATGAATAATATAAAGTATTCATCAAAATGGCGTTGGACTTCAAAGCTCATGGCCTTGATATTGGCGATGACCGTTTCGTCGTCTCAAATCCTTTTGGCCCAGGAGATCCCTGTGACGGATCAACTGCCTGTTGGCGGTCATGTTACGGCAGGTGCGGCCGGCATCAGTCAAATCGGCGCTAATATGAATATTGATCAATCCTCTCAGCGTGCCGTTATTGACTGGCAATCTTTCAACATCGGCAGCAATGCCAATGTGAATTTCAATCAGCCATCCATCGGTAGTGTGGCCTTGAACCGGGTGCTGGATGGGAATCCCACGCAGATTTTTGGTCGTCTGACAGCCAACGGCCAGGTTTTTCTGACGAACGGGGCTGGGGTGTATTTTGCACCGGATGCCTCGGTTAACGTCGGGAGTTTCCTGGCCACTAACGCGGCGATCAGTAATGAAGATTTTATGGCCGGGCGTTATGTGTTCAATCGTAATGGCGCGACAGGTGGTGTTATTAATGAAGGTTCAATAAAAGCCGGCCTTGGCGGATATGTTGCCCTTTTGGCGCCTGAAGTGCGCAATGAAGGGGTTGCTGTTGCACAGATGGGTACGGTCGCACTGGCCGCGGGCGAGGCCTATGAACTGCAATTTGATAACCAGGGAGGTCTTGCCGACATTACGGTGTCGAAATCGGATATTGCCGCTTTGGTGGAAAACAAACAGGCTATTGAGGCTCCCGGCGGGCTGATCATATTATCCGCTCAGGCGGCTAATTATCTTCAGGGAGGGGTGGTCAAAAACAGTGGGACGATCGAAGCCTCCGGGATGGTCAATGACGGCGGTGTTGTGCGCCTGGTGGCCAGCGATAATATAGAGTTGAGCGGGGAAATTATTACCGATGCCGCCGCCAATAGCTCCGGCAACGGAGGTAAGGTGACAGCTGTTGCGGACCTGGAAAATATGGATAGCTCGTTGATTTTTTCGGGAAAAATATCTGCGAAGGGTGGCGATAACGGCGGGGACGGCGGTTCGGTGGAAACATCCGGCAGTCATTTTTATCTCAAAGATACTTCGTCGGTCACGACCTCTGCTAAAGCAGGGAAAACTGGCCATTGGCTGATTGATCCCTATGATTATAATATTGACGCAGCGGCAGCAGCCTCTATTGTCACTTCTTTAAGCGGCTCCAATGTGGAAGTGACGACGCTATCCAATAACGTGTCTCAGGGATCCAACGGAAATTCCTCAAGTACGGGAAATATTACGGTCAGTTCGGCGATCAGTTCTGCCAGCGCCAATGCGCTGACTTTAACAGCATCAAATGCTGTCATCGTTTCCGCAGGCATTTCTACAGGGGCGTTAACCCTGACCGGACCGGGTGGCATTACTTTAAATAATTCTTTGTCAACGCTTACCGATATGACTATCAACGGTAATGTAATCCTGGGCGCGGATGTTATTCTAACCAGCGGTATTTCAAATACTTACACGGCATATACGACTTATGTTGTGCCTGCCGGGATAACTTCATTAACCGCAACTTTGGTTGGTGGTTCGGGTGGCAAGGGTGGGACTGATACCAGTACTGGCGGAGATGCGGGCACAGTCGGTGTGCTGACGGCTTCTTTTGACGTGACGGCGGGTGAAAGCATCTATATAGCGCCTGGTTCGGCGGGTGTGCACGGCGGGGATCAGACGACCAATACTGGCGGAAGCGCGGGGGGTACAAATCAGTTTGCTTTGGGTAATGGTGGTGCTGGCGGCGACACAGGCCCATCGGGCAATTCGGGCGGCGGTGCTGGAGGTGGAGCTGCGACTATTCTGGCTTTGACGAATGCGCCTACCACCGCTTCTGCGATGCTGCTGGCTGGCGGTGGCGGCGGCGGTGGCGGTTCGGGTAATAATACGGCGTGTCCTGATCTTTGCGGGGATCAAAGCAGTATTAACTATCGCACGGATAATAGTATGATCGGCCAAAGAGGCTACCATGCGGGTAATCAGGCCAATCCCATCGATGATGGCGGTGGTTCCGGCGGCGGTGGTGGTGGTTTGACTGGCGGCAAGTCAAATGAATCGGTGTTTTATGTTAATGAATGGACTGGCCGCGGTGGTAATGTCGGAGAAAGCGGTGCTGCCAACGGTTTTAGTACAACTTCTCTAAGCACTTCGCTGACAAATTTAGGCAATAGCATTAATGGCTATGCCATTATCAGTTATGGCGGGGGAACCATCAATATCAGCGGTTCGGTCAATGGCGCGCACGCCCTGACGGTGGTGGCGCGCAGCAGCGATGTGAACATCAGCGGCTCTATGGGGGGCAGTATTGCGTTGACATCGCTTGATATCACGGGGTCTTCAGGGATCACCCTTTCGGGCGGTGCCGTGACCACAACGGGCGCGCAAAGCTATACCGGCCCATTGATACTGAATGCTAACACAACAACGATTACCACAACGGCAAACGGGGCGGTGACTTTTGCGGGGGATGTGGTGAAAAGTTCAGGCAATGCCAGCAATCTTGCTGTCAGCTCCGGTAGCGGCCATGTGTCTTTTAACGGCAAGGCAGGGACAAGTTCAAGTTCAATGGGAGCGCTGAGTGTTACAGGAACAGGAACGACATCTTTTGCTGGTGTTGTTTATGCTTCATCCTTGGCAAAGCTCGGTTCCGGGAAGACCGTGGTCTCCGGCGGGACCGTACAGACCGGCAGTGGTCAGTCGTATGCCGGGATGCTTGATCTTGGGGGTAATGCCACATTAACAAATACCGGTGCCGGAGATATCACGCTTAGCGGGGCAGTTTCCAACAATACCCAAAGAGATCTTACGATCAATGCCTCAAATGGGAATGTGACCATTGCCGGCAATCTGGCCGTTGGAACCAATGATCGTCCAACGCCCATCGGTAATGTGAGCATTACAGCTAGTGGGACGGTGACACTGGGCAGTTCCGGAGCATCAATATCCGGCGATGCAAAAAGTTTGAGCATAACAGCCAACAATACCAACGTCTACGCCAATACTGTTTCGAGCTTTACTTGCGGTACGGGGTCTGCCGCGGTAGGTATTTGCCTGACGGACACGGCAAGTTTTAATATCAGCGCTGCCAGTGTTTTTAGCGGGCCTCTCGCAGGCACAACGTCGCTCACCAAATCAGGCACAGGGTCCTTGAGCATGGGGGGTGTTAATACATATACAGGAAACACCACCATTAACGCGGGCAAGCTGGATATCACAGGAACAGGCAAGCTGGGCAACGGTAACTATGCGGGTAATATTCTGGTTAACGGTCAGTTACGTTTTTCCAATAGCGTTGCTCAAATATTGGGGGGTGCTATTTCGGGTACCGGTTTTATCAATTCCCCTGGCAGCGGAGTCACCGATATTACAACCCTTGCCCATGCAGACCATTATAATCTTGCAAATGCTTATGTGGTTCCTACCGGATCGGGTAATTCCAGCATATACGGTGATACATCAAGTTTCAGTTATCAGTTGGCGACAACCGCCGGCGGGGGCACTGAAATTTCCGATGCTGATCCGTCTGGCGACGCCGTATTGAGCGGCACACCGAGCGTCACCTCTTCAATTGGCGGTTACACCATTGCTTATGCCAGCGGCCTGTCATTGGGCAGTGAGCGCTATACTTTAGTAGCAGGCAATGCCTTGAGCTGGACCGTTAATCCGCGTCCATTGACAGTGACAGTCAGCAAGATCTATGATGGTTCGGCATCTTTCTTAAGCGGATTTATTTTGTCCGGCACTGTTAATAACGATGCCACACCGACTTTGACGGGTAGCGCGAGCGTGTCCAGCAGGAATACGGGCAGCTATACCAGCTTTTCCGGCAGCACCCTGAGTCTGAACAATTCCAACTATACGCTCACAGGGGCAACGATCAATGCAACAATATCTCAACAAGTCCTTAACTTGACCGTCAGTAAGACCTATGATGGCGGCCCATCTTTTGCCAGGGACTTTCAGCTTTCCGGTATGGTTGCAGGGGATTCTGCTCCCGCCATTACTGGAACAGCTTCAGTGGGGAACTCGACGGCGGGAACCTATACGGGTTTTGTCAGCAGTGCCCTTTCCCTTGAGGATACCAATTACACGCTTAATGGCGGGACTGTCTCTGCCCTGATCCTGCCGGAGTCTCAGAGGGTTCCTGTTGCTGTAATACCGCAGATAATGACACCTGGGCCTGATTCAAGTGCGCCCGCATTAACTTTGCCTGAAACAAATGCGCCCGTAATTGTAGAGAATAGTTCACCTGTCCTTGTGGTCGTAGACAATGTCCCTCAAGGGAATGGCGGCAATTCATCTGGAACACAGAACAGCGTGGCGGCTGGTGCCAGTAGTCCATCGACGAATTCATCGCAAAGGGCTGTTGTTGTTTCCCTGGTTCAGGAGCCTTCGGCACAGACCAGCGGGATCGTCAATGTGTCAGTGCCCCAGGAAGTTATTTCCTCTACGGGAGGTTTTTCATTTCAATTGCCTCAGATCATCACGGGGTCCCATGCGTCGGAAATGATCAGTGTCACTGCCCGTAGGCCGGATGGACGTCCGCTTCCCGCATGGCTTCATTTTGATTCGATGAGCAAGACTTTTTCAGTTACAGCAGTGCCTGCCGGTGTCCTGCCGTTTCAGGTGTCGGTAATGGTCAGGTCAGCGGATGGTCGAACCGTTCAAACGACAATTATTAGTATTAGCAGTCAAAATAAATAGGAAGGAGTCCCCAAGGTAATATGGGGAATTGGTCCAGTAAGTGCAAAGGATTTTCCGAGACACTCCAATTGTATTTTTCTCAAATTTATTTTTTCCCGCTTAAGTTTCCGTTCATACTAGAACGCTAGTTGCCCACCCTGATGTTGTTTGATGAATTCATATGTAAAAATCGCCCAAAAGACCGTCAGAGATATCTGGCCGCTTAGTGCGTTATGGGAGTATAATAACTTATGAAAATACTTCCTATACAGTCTTTACAAGAACTTCATCCCAAAAGAATCGATATCGCGGTCCTTATCCTTTTGTCCATTGGGCTATTGCTCGTCGGATTGTCACTGCCTATCCTGACTGTTCGCAAGTTATGGGAAAATAATACTTACTCCATTATCACCGGGGTGGAAAACCTTTGGCATGAGAAATTGTATGTGTTAGCTGTGATCATATTTATGTTTTCTGTTGTTTTTCCCATTGCCAAGTTGTTGGCTTTATCCGCGGTATGGTTCATTAAACTGACAGAAGAGCGCAGGAAGAAGCTGATCAGTTTGATGGAAATCTTCGGTAAATGGTCCATGCTGGATGTATTTGTTTCTGCGATCATCATTGTCTGGGTCAAGCTGGGGGCGCTGGCGTCTGCCCGGGCAGAGATTGGGATATATTTCTTTGGGGCATCTGTATTGCTGACCATGATCCTTTCATCTTTGCAGAGTTCATTGGTTAAACGTTTAAAATAAGTTTAAGTAACAGAAATTTGTCCCAAGAAACACCGTCTGCCTGCCAAAATTTTTACATAATTTCAAATAAAGGTATAAATTTGAGTGTATAATTAATTAAATAAATATAGTTAAGATTAATGAAAGTTTACATTTCTCATGTATTTTTTTTAATCCTCCAAATTTATAAAATGAATTGTTTAAAGGAGAATGAATCATGATCAAGAATGTTGTTGTTGCTGATGATGACCGCGGGTCAGCATTACTGATGGCCAGTTGTTTGGAGAAAGAAGGGTACCGTGTTTATACCGCCGGGAATGGCAGGCAGGTCCTGGACATAATCAAGAATAATCCGGTTGATCTTGTGATCACGGATGTTGTTATGCCGGAGATGGATGGGGTTGATCTTTACACGGAGCTGAAAAGTAATCCGGCAACGGAGAATCTGCCTATTATTATTATTACGGACAAAGATGTTTTTCAGGAATCATTTTCTGCCCTTGGGGTCGATTTTTATACACCCAAGCCGTTTAACTTTAAGGATTTGCAGGCAAAAATTAACAAGGTAGATATCCAGAGCCAGGAGAGTTCCCGAATCCATAAGGTTGCTGTGATCGGCCCTAAGAAAGATGTGATTTCAAAAATGGGCGCTATTTTGCAGAGCAAGAATTGCATTGTGGGACAGGTTGATTCAGTCATAGAAATTGGGTTGCGTTGTTTTCTTCTTAATCCTTCGATTATTTTCATTGATCTTTTTTCAACGGATTATGCATTTTCCCGTGAAATTATAAAATCACTGCGTTCGTATGCGTTCTTCAAGAATACAAAGATTGTTTTGTATTCTACTGTTACGCAGGAAGAGGCGTCTAACAGCCAGCTGCTTGATGGGATTCAAACAGAGATTAAAGAATGTATGAGTTCGGGTGCAGATCATTATATCGGGCGTTTTAATCAGGTTACTTTTGCCGAACAGTTGAAGGAATTCAATATCTATTAACATAATCAATTTATGTTTTCCACATAACAGCAGGGCATTATAAGTGTTCTGACTGGTTATGCGGAGGGTTGATCTGACCGTTTGTAAACCATTGGCATGTTAGTGGTATGCGAACGGTCTTTTTGTTGTTTTTCGATTCTCGGGATCGCTTCAGGGTTTTGACGGCCACACGCATGCGTTATTCAGATTAATGCGTGACATACGTAGGGGGGGTATGGTATACTTAAGCCAGAAAGGAGAACTGACATGAATACAAAGGTTACTACGCATCAAGAGCAGCTTGTATATTTAAGAAAGATCGAAGGTCAAATCAGGGGGGTTCATAAGATGATTGAAGAAGGGCGGTACTGTGTTGATATTTTGACACAGATCCAGTCTGTCAGTGGCGCTATCAAGCGCGTTGAAAATGAAATCTTCAGGAAGCATCTGGAAATGTGTGTTGCGGGTGCCATTAAGGGGAAGTCAGACCTGGAAAGTCAGAAGAAGGTTGATGAGGTGGTTGATCTTATCATTCGCTTCAAGAAGGGATAGTGATGAAACAGGTATTAACAGTATTAATTATATGCGTATGTTTTGCAACGCCAATTTTTGCGGCTGACAAACTGGTTTCGCCGGTAGATATATCACAAAGGTTGTCGTTAAGTTCCCTGGTTCAGGAGGCGGTCAAGAACAATCCCCGATTGAAGGCTGCGAAATACCGTGTTAAGGCTGCAAAAGCGCGTGTTTCACTATTTCGTGATGTTCCAGATCCCACGGTTGAATATGAATATGACAGGATTGCGCCATCTGCGGCTATGACAGACGCCGGGAAAGTTCGTCCGATGAAGTCGATTGCTGTTTCCCAGCAAATCCCGTTTCCTACCAAGATTTTTATGCGTAAAAAGTCCGCTCAGAAAGAAGCTAACGCCTTGGAACAGGAGTATAAAGAAACAGAGCAGGCGGTTATTAAAGATGTCAAAGAGGCATTTGCTGATTTATATCTTAATCGTCAGAAGGTTGAGTATACCAAGGATTCATTGAGTTTGATGCAGCAGTTTGTTGAAATAACCAACAAGAAGTATGCTGTCAATAAGGCTGGTCAGCAGGATGTGCTTCGTGCTCAAGTGGAGTATGCCAGGATGTTAAATACGGTTATTCTTTTTGAAAAAGAAGTGAAGATCGCACAGAGTTTATTGATTTCGTTGCTTGGTCGTGATGATGATTCAATCATCGATGCCCCTGATGTCGATTTGTTTAAAGATCTGGATCTTAAGGAAGAGGATGTTGTTGCAATGGCCAGGAAAGACAGGCCGGAACTTAAATCTGTGAGGGAAATGCTTGGCAAAGCACAGTCGGAGAGTTCTTTGAGCAAACAGGCGTTTATTCCTGACATTAATGTGAAGTATAAGCGTGTTCAGGCCGATGGAAAGATCAGTCGTCTTGATCAGGACCAATGGTCTGGTTCAGTTGGGATTAATGTTCCGATATGGTTTTGGGGCAAGCAGCTTTCCGGGGTTAGGGAGGCTCGTGCGAATCTTGAGGCAGCCAAGGCTGATTACACTTCAGCTGAGAATGTTGCCGTCTTTGAAGCCAAGAGTGCATTTGCCAGGTATGAGGCAGCTCGCAAGTTGGTCGGAATTTATGAGACAGGTATTTTACCTCAGGCGACATCTGCAGTGACCATAGCCCGGCGTGCATATGAGTCGAGTACATTGAGTTTTCTGGAACTTTTGGATTCTTTGAGAATGTTAAGGGATATACAAATGGATTATTTTGAATCAGTGGCGGGATTGCAAGTTGCGCTGGCTGACCTTGAATGGGTGGTTGGTGGTGACTTGGGAAAGAAATGAAGAGGAACATATGAATATTCTTGGGGGATTTCTTTTTGAAACGGTTAAGTTATTCAATGCGATGTCGCCGTATTTGTTGTTTGGTTTCTTCGTGGCGGGTTTATTGAAGGTATTTTTGAAGGAAGATTTTGTGGCGCGGTATTTGGGAGCGCATGATTTTATGTCGATCCTCAAAGCAGCTGTCTTGGGGATTCCTCTTCCTTTATGTTCATGCGGCGTGATATCGACGGCGTTGGGGTTGAGAAAACAGGGGGCATCAAAGGCCGCCATTCTTTCGTTTATGATTTCAACACCAACCACCGGTGTGGATTCTATATTTGCGACTTATGCATTGCTGGGCGGTTTTTATACAGTATTTCGTGTCTTGGCGACGTTGGCAGTGGCTTTGATCGTTGGCTCAGCAGCTTTACTGATCAAAGATAGTCGTAAGGTTAGCCGAGTCAAGGAAGATAAGTGTCCTCATTGTCATGATCAAGGTAAGTCACAATCAGGGATATCTTGTGCCCATCCAGGACATAATGTTGGATTAAAATTAAAGGCTGCTTTTCAGTATGGTTTTTATGATTTGCTTAAGGATTCCGGTCCATCGATCCTGTTAGGTGTTTTTATTGGAGGCGCGATCTCCTATTTCTTTCCGACGTCATTTGTAGAGAAATATTTAGGCAATGTTTGGTTATCCATGATCTTTATGTTGGCTGTCGGGGTGCCGATGTATGTGTGTTCAACGGGGTCAATTCCGATTGTGGCGGCCTTGATGATGAAGGGATTGAATCCAGGGGCAGGCTTTGTGTTTCTGATTACCGGGCCGGTTACAAATGCGATTTCATTTGCTGTCATTGCGCGGGAGTTTGGAACCAAGTCAATGGTTTTGTTCCTTGTGTCCCTGGTGTTGGGATCCTTGGCGATGGGATGGCTCTTTAATTGGGCGTGGGGGATTTGGGGGATGAACTTCCCAGTATTAATGGGGCATCATGACATGGCAGGGATGCCGGTATGGATTAACCATGTTTCCAGTGTTGTGTTATTAGGCTGTATTATATTTGCCTGGAAAAAATGATCATCATACTGAAAGAGGGTTTATGAGTAAGAGACTATTATTCATTCTAGCGTTAATGTTGGTTGCTGGCGTGATGCTTGCTGGCGGTATCACCGTGGGTTATACGGAAGAAATGACGTTGAAAACATCGAAGAGTAAATACCATTGTCCGATGCATCCTCATTTTGTTTCAGACACCAAGGGCAGGTGTGGAATCTGCGGCATGGATCTTGTGAAGAATGATGATGAGGCAAAAACAAAAGATTCGATGGGGATGGATTATGTTCCGGTTTATGAAGAAAAGGATGCCTCGTCAGGTGTTTTGATCAACACAAACAAACAGCAGTTGATCGGGGTTAAAAAGGATATCGTGCAGCAACGTTCGCTCATTGTTGAGATATCAACTGTCGGGAAGGTTGCGTATGATCCTGATCTTTATGTGGCACAGGAGGAATATGTTCAGGCTTTGAAGGCGGCAGCCGCGGCTGAGAATAGCGCACTTGAATCTATCCGGGAACAGTCTGCCGGGTTACTGGTATCGGCCAAGAGAAAGCTTTTGTTGCTGGGGATGAGCATGGCCGAAGTAGAAGCCCTTAAGAATAGCGGTATGGCGCAGGGCAGCCTGTTTTTTCCGGATAATTCCGGCCAGGCGTGGATTTATATGACGGTTTATGAATACGAAATGGGACTGGTTAGGGAAGGTCAGGAAGTTGTTGTTGATGCGGTGGCGTTTCCTGGAGAAATGTTTAAAGGAAAAATCGTAGCCTTAACACCGGTCCTTAATGCGCAAAGCCGATCCGTGCGCGTGCGGGCCGAAGTTGAGGATAAGGATGGGAGATTAAAGCCTGAAATGTTTGTTAACGCGAAGATTGAGATTGTTCTTGGAGACAAGCTGGCGATCCCGCATGAAGCTGTTATGGATTCAGGGACACGCAGGATCGTTTATGTTGTTAAGGATAACCGATTCGTGGCACGTGAGGTTACCCTTGGTGCCAAGGCCGGGGATTTTTATGAGGTCCTGGCAGGTCTAAAAGAGGGTGAAGAAGTGGTTATCAGTGGTAATTTTCTTATTGACGCAGAAAGTAAACTTAAGGGTGCTCTGTGATTGAGAAATTAATAGAATTTTCAGCGAAGAACAAGTTCATTGTTCTCATATTCACGGTTATGGCCATGGTGGTTGCTGTTTATGCCGTTAAGAATATGCCGCTTGATGCTATTCCGGATCTTTCCGATACACAGGTGATTGTGTATTCGCGGTGGGATCGTTCACCGGATACGATTGAAGATCAGGTCACTTATCCCATTATTACGGCGATGCTGGGCGCGCCGAATGTCAAGGATATCCGTGGTTTCTCGGATTTTGGTTTTTCATATGTTTATATTATTTTTAAGGAAGGCACGGATATTTATTGGGCCCGGAGCCGGACACTGGAGTATTTGAGCAAGATTCTCCCGAATTTGCCCGAAGGCGTACGAACGGAGATGGGGCCGGATGCCACTTCGGTTGGTTGGGTCTATCAGTATGCGCTGGTCGATAAGACCGGAAAGAATGATCTTTCGCAGTTGCGTTCCTTCCAGGATTGGTATTTGCGTTATTGGGTGCAATCTGTTCCTGGCGTTGCTGAGGTTGCTTCGGTCGGAGGGTTTCAGAAACAGTACCAGGTGAATGTTAATCCCAACGCACTTCTGGCTTATAACATCCCTCTGAAGAAGGTGACAGAAGCGATTCGTAACGGCAATAACGATGTCGGCGGTCGTCTGGTTGAGTTCTCCGGCGCCGAGTATATGGTGCGTGGCCGGGGGTATATTAAATCAATCGAGGATATCGAAAAGATCGTGATCGGCAATGATTCCCAGGGCAATCCTATTTTGGTTAAGCATGTGGGATCGGTTGTATTGGGGCCGGAGATTCGCAGGGGCGTGGCGGATCTTGATGGTCAGGGGGACACGGTGGGAGGTGTCGTGGTTATGCGTTCAGGAGAGAACACCCTGAATGTCATTGATCGTGTCAAAGAGAAGTTGAAGGAAGTCAAAGGTTCTCTGCCTCCGGGTGTTGAGATTGTGACGACCTATGACCGGTCAGATCTTATCATGCGTGCCATTGACACGCTCAAGCATCAGCTTATGGAGGAAATGATCATTGTTTCACTTGTGATAATCTTTTTTTTGTGGCATATCCCATCGGCGAGTGTGCCTATTTTAACCATTCCAGTTGTCGTTCTCTTGAGTTTCATTCCGATGTACCTGATGAAACTGACGTCGAATATCATGTCATTGGCCGGGATTGCCATTTCGATTGGTGTTCTGGTGGATGGTGCCATTATTATGGTCGAGAACGCGTATAAAAAGATCCAGCTCTGGGATGCCGGAGGGCGAAATGGAAATTACCACCAAGTTCTTTTGACAGCTTTGAATGAGGTTGGTCCATCCGTGTTCTTTTCCTTGCTTGTGATCGCAGTTGCGTTTTTGCCGGTCTTTACGCTGGTTGATCAGGAAGGCAGGCTTTTTAGGCCGTTGGCTTTCAGCAAGAATTTTTCGATGGGCATTGCCGCTTTGCTGGCGGTTACGCTTGTTCCGGCCATGTTTGTTCTGTTGGTTCGCGTTGATAAGGTTAACTGGCGTCCACGCTGGCTTTCGAAACTCTGGAATATTCTAACTGTCGGAAAGTATTATCCTGAAGATAAGCACCCGATTAGTAAGGTGTTGTTTAAGGTTTATGAGCCTGCTTGCCGGTTTGTCCTTAAATACCGTCAATGGACTTTGTTGGCGGCCGGAGCCTTGGTTTTGGTGACAGTGCCGGTTTTTATGCGTTTGGGATCGGAGTTCATGCCTCCGTTAAACGAAGGCACAATCCTATATATGCCCACAACATTGCCGGGGCTCTCGGTTACTGAGGCTCAAAAGCTTTTGCAGCAGATGGATAAGGTTATTAAGACCGTACCGGAAGTGGATCGTATATTTGGCAAGGCTGGCCGTGCAGAGACTTCAACAGATCCGGCGCCGTTTTCCATGATGGAAACAACGATTGTGCTTAAACCAGAGAGTCAATGGTCTCATGTGCCGCGTTGGTACTCAAAACTTCCGGAATTTCTTCAGGCACCGTGGCGTCCGTTCTGGCCGGACCGTGTTTCCTGGGAGGATATTATAGCTGATCTTGATAGAAGAGTTCAGTTTCCCGGCGTGTCCAATGCCTGGACGATGCCGATCAAAGCCAGGATAGATATGTTGACAACCGGTGTTCGCACGCCGGTTGGCATCAAAGTGTTTGGTGCTGATTTAAACGAGATCGAAAAGATAGGCCTTCAGCTTGAGAGCATTATCATGGGCATTAAAGGGACGCGTAGTGTTTATGCCGAGCGTGTGACTGGAGGATTCTTTGTTGATTTTGACATTAAGCGTGATCAGATCGCGCGCTATGGCTTGTCGATCAAGGATGTGGAGGAGATCATTATGTCCGCGATCGGGGGTGAGCCGGTAACCACAACGGTCGAAGGCCGGGAACGGTATACGGTCAATGTTCGTTATGCCCGTGAATTGCGCGATGATTTGCCGAAGTTGCGTCGAGTGCTGGTGCCTGCAATGATGGGGGCACAGGTTCCGCTGGAACAGCTTGCTGATATTAAGTTGACCCATGGGCCAGCCATGATCCGTGATGAGAACGGGATGCTTTCCGGTTATGTCTATGTCGATATTGCGGACAGGGATGTGGGGAGTTTTGTAGAGGAGGCGAAAAAGGTTGTTGAGAAGGAACTAAAAGTCCCGGCCGGGTATGTTCTTCAGTGGAGTGGTCAGTATGAGAATATGCTGCGTGTGCGTGAGCGCCTTAAGGTTGTTATTCCGATCACGCTCTTTTTGATTTTCCTGCTTCTTTATATGAACACACGTTCGCCAATCAAAGCCGGGATCGTTATGTTGGCGGTTCCGTTTTCTCTGGTGGGGGCCATCTGGTTCTTGTGGATGCTGGGCTACAACATGTCTATTGCGGTGTGGGTGGGGATGATTGCGCTCATGGGTCTTGACGCGGAAACCGGGGTATTCATGCTTTTGTATCTGGATCTTTCCTATTACGATGCCATCCGGCGCAATGCCATGAAGACTCAGGAAGATCTGAAAGAAGCGATCATTCATGGTGCTGTTAAGCGTATTCGCCCCAAGATGATGACTGTGGCGGCCATGTTCATGAGCCTGGTTCCGATCATGTGGTCCATGGGGGCTGGCGCGGATGTGATGAAGCGTATTGCGGCTCCCATGATTGGCGGCATTTTCAGCAGTTTCATCCTGGAGCTTCTGGTTTACCCGGTAATATATTTTATGTGGAAATGGAATTATGAGTTGAAACATGGGGCAGTTGATGCACGAGAACTGCCTATTCCTGAAGTTGGCAAACATTGAGGTGCAGGAATTGGCAATGCGTATATAAATAGTTTATATTTATAATATGTTTTCTGCATATTTAAATATAAAGTTTCTATTTCATTTATTTAAATTCATAGGGCTTCGTGTTGTTTCTTGTTGGTTGATTATTTCATTTGTGGTTACAGGGGTTTTTCCTGTCCCATTGGCGCGTGCAGAAAGTGTACGTAATGCCTTTCTTCCCATGATTCTTCCTGCCCCGGGTCAGATGGTTTCATTGAGTGATAAGATGCAGCCGCCAAGGATTGAGGGCGTTCGTATTTATCCAAAGGATCCGTTCAGGTTTGATTTTATTGTAAACAAGGGCCGCGCTGATGCCGATGCGCGGAAGGAAAGTGA
Source organism: Candidatus Omnitrophota bacterium (assembly GCA_043798045.1). GTDB lineage: Bacteria > Omnitrophota > Gorgyraeia > Zapsychrales > Fredricksoniimonadaceae > Fredricksoniimonas. Next base: position 15,972 of record JAZDPD010000014.1, read on the forward strand.
GCGGTTGATCCGGTATTTTATGGCGGCTTTAACTGTTTCAGAAAAGGATCTTTGGGTTAACCTTTCACCGCATGAACCTGATCGAATTATCCCGGGATCTTTTGCTCAGACTGAATTAGGGCGGGATTTTCTATCGCAGGATTACATTCTAAAACAAGTTTCTGCTTCTTTGCTTCATCCGGATAAAGTATCTGGCAAGGCATTCTGGCAGAAGATATATCGGCAGATGGCTGAGAAATATGGTACAAGCGCAATAGATGTTCCGGTAGATGTTTTGAATAAAGTATGGATCATGCCCGAAAAAGCGGTTGTATACGAGGATCCTAAAACCTCAACAGCTTATGTTCTTGAATCCCGATTAAAGGTGATGCTGGATACAGATTATATGGGGATGTCTAATAGTCTGACGCCGATGGGGGGGCAAAGTGTTTCCCAGGGCGTCGCCTCTATTTCCGCCACTCAGGACATAGCCAAGACCGTTATGCGTGAAATCATCATCCCTATTCTTGAAAATGAAGTCAATGAGGGTGCCCAGTTTGCCCGTTTACGCCAGGCGTATCATTCTCTTATTATGGCCGCGTGGTATAAGCGTAAGGTTAAACAAAGCCTTTTGTCATTAGTATATGTTGATCAGGATAAAACGCAAGGAATTGAGACTGGAGAGCCCCAGGCTGATCAGCGGATTTATGCGCAGTATATGCAGGCGTTTGGCCAGGGGGTTTTTAATTTTATCCGAGAAGAGCTTTCATCGGATGATCCGGAGCTTTTGCCGCACAAGTATTTCTCGGGGGGTATGGATATGGCGATGGCCCCGGTTATTCAATTTGTCGGTGAAGCTGATCCGTCGATGGTTGCGGCATTTCGTGAGAAGTTTTTATCTGGGAATGAACAACGTGTTGTTGTCACAGCAGCCATTGATCCGGCGATGAAGATCGTTAAGGATGATATCGAGATGGTTTCAGCGGCGAAAGCGTTGGGCTTGAAGGATATTGTGCAACAGATGAAGTCGGAGAGGAAGTCAGTTGTAAATTATCGATTTTTAATAGATGGAAAAGAAAAACCGTATCCTTTCAGAATCAGGGTTTCTCATATTAGCAGCCGAGAAGATGCATATGGTGTGTTGATATATTTTGATGCTGAGGGTGATGCGGATGATCCAAAGAGCCTTTTTCTGAATTTTGATTATAGTTTTTATCAGAACAAACGGGGTTTCACAGATAAGATTGATCTTTATACGGGCTATAATGAAGTTAAAAATAATGCCTTAAGAAATCAAGGGTATTTTAAAGCCATTGCGGCTGAATTGTTAAAGGCTGATGAGGTCATATTTAAAGATATTGATAATGAAGAAACGATGGATGTTGTGAATTCGTATCATTCGGCAGCATTGGCACATTCTCAGTTAAAAGTCACGTTGTTGGGGCATATCGCGCCATCAAAATATGCCGTAACGTATTTTAGTTCTGATGAGGATGGGTTCCCGGATGCATTTGTTATGCATGAATTTACCCTTTCGCGCATTGATCAGTATCAGGGGGTTCAGGAATTATTGGCCCAAGCAACTGATGTGGAGAAGGCCTATTGGTCAGATGATGTGTCGATAGGGGTGACTTTGGATGAGCAGGAAGTGTTGCGTTTGAAGTATCCATTTAAGGTGATAAGCGGGTTGATTCAAGGCTTGGTGCAAAAAGCAGGTGAATTTCCTGCGTTGCAGGATCTTTTAAGTAGGCAGGCAATGCGTTTGCGGGTGATTGCATCAAAGATTGATTCTGCAGGTAAGTCTGATCAGGCACAGCGTGTTTCTGCACAGGAAGCACTGGATATCAAGACCATTATCAGTCAGATGCAATCAAACAATCAAGGGCAACAGGAGTATTTGTTTGAAATCGATGGAAAAGACGGGTTGCATCGGTTTTCAATTGCTGTTTCTTCATATGATTCTTCTTCTGAGCATGTGAAGTATGAGATTCTTATCTATTCTCCAGAAAATCATGATTGGATAAGGGCTGAGTATTTAACAAAAGAATCCAAGGCAGGGCCTGCTGATACAATGATGGTTACGCGCATTGGGTTTCACAAGCTTAAGAATAAAGGTTATTTTAAGGCGATAGCCGCGTCGCTGTTTAAGGCCAATCGAATCATTATTGATGATCTTGATAATGAAGAAACAAAACAGATTGTTGACGCTTATCCGTCAGAAGGCATGGCGCATTCATTGCTTAAAATGACATTGTTCGGGCGGACATTTCCTGACAATTATATCCTTCACAATATTGAAAGATATGATGAGCCTTCAGATGAGCATGTTGTTGATCTTGTTCTTGACAGGATAGATGATGTTAAACAGTTGAATGAATTGTGGTTGAAGGCTGTTGATGTTGAAAAAGCTTATTGGACACAGTATTTAAATGTTGCAGACCTAGAGCAGCAGCAAGTATTGCGTCATTTGTATGCACCAGAAGTGATAGATCAGTTGGTTGATCGTTTTGATGCGTATAGCGCTGTTGCAGGTGTTGAACAGAAAGGGTCATTGGAAATACAAGCGCGTCGATTAAGGATCATTGCTTTACAGGCTAAATCTTCGATGGCAATCGATTTGGCGCAGTCCGTTTCGGCTTCAGAGGCGCTGGATGTGCGGGCCGTAGCAAAAATGATGCGTGAAAAAGATTTAAATAATCTTGAATATAAATTCAGTATTCTTGGAAAAGAAGAACCACATCAGTTTAATGTTACATTTCTTAAGATGGTCGCCAGTTTAAATAATAATGATGCTGATGAAATGAAGATGATGGTGTCTATTACATCGAGAGAGAATCCGGCTGATTTTATGAATTTTGTATATGAGTTGCAACATAGGACTGACGGTTGGGTTGATACCTTGACATTGATGTATGGTTTATTAAAAAATATTAATAATAATGGATTCTTTCAGTCAATGGCACGCGAGTTATTTAAGACTGATTATGTGCGTATTCAAAGTGTAAGAAATCCTGAAACAATGGCTGCCTTGCCGGATGTCTATAAAAAAGTTTATAGTCACGCTCAAATGAAGGTGACGTTGTATGGCCGCACATTCCCGGATAACTATCTGATTCAGCAGCAAGTGGTGGAAGATAGATTGGGATATAAAAGAGTTGATTTCTTTCTTACAAAAACAGATCAAATTGAGGGTTTTTCTGATCTGTTGTCAAAGGCTGTTGACATTGAGAATGCGTATGATGTGGTTTTGCCAAGAGGGATGAGCAAAGAAGGTCAGGCATTGTTAAAAAGTAAGTATCCTCCAGAGCGTATTATTTCTATTGCTGATGAAATGATTAGGAAAATTGTGGTTGTGCCTGAGTTAGCCGAGTCATTCACTGTGCAAGAAAGGCATTTGAGAGAGATAGCTGGGCAGATCCAGCCGACGTTGATATCTGATCAGGCACAGCTTCTTCCGGCACAAGATGCATTGGATGTGAGAGCCATTGTAAAGAAAATGCAGCTTGAGAATAAAAGGGATATATCTTACGAGTTTGATATTAATGGAAAGAATAAGCCTCATCGTTTTAAAGTGACGTATTACGCATCCTCGAATCTCTTGGTGGGTTCTCGGCCGGCAGTAGATGAAAAGTTGTTCTATGTGATTTCAATTGAATCAACTCAAGACAAGTCTGTATATATTACAAGGACCTATGAAACACAGATGACGCCCGGTGGTTTGGTGGATAAACTCACGCTGTTATATGCGTACATGATGAATCTGAGTAGTGGTGGATATATGAAAGAGATTTCTTCGCACCTGTTAAGAACCAAGTATGCGCAGGTAAGTGGTGTTGATGAAGGGGCAACATTAAAAATGCTTCCAGATGTTTATCGAAAAGAATATGCACATTCAGAAATTAAAACAACTTTATTAGGGAAAATGTTTCCGGATAATTATTTATTACGACATCAAAATGTGATAACAAAACCCGTTGATGATATTCATGATGCGATAAGGATAGATTTACTTCTTTCAGACATAGGTAGTGTTGATGGTTTGCAGCAAATGTTGTCTAAGGCTGTAGAGGTGGAAAAAGCTTATGCTTTTGTTTTACCTTTTGGAATGTCAGTGCAGGAGCAGATGCAATTTAGGCAACAGTATCCAGAATCTGTTGTCAATGATTTGGCTAATGGATTGCTAAGAATTGTTTCGGAAGTTCCGGAGTTTAGAGACTCATTGTTCAAGCAGGTTGAGCGTTTGCAATCATTGCTTTCTAATGTTAAGGAAACTGACGATGGGTCTGCTGGTCTTTTAGTTCAAAAAGAATGGCTTGAAAATGTTTCCGGCGCCAGATCAAGTGCAGATCTTCTGTTTACAAACATGAATCAGGTTAAAGGTTTATCGGGACTGTGGTCTCAAGCTTCGGAAGTAGAAAAGGCTTATGCATCTGTTTTACCTCAAGGGTTGAGCTCAAAGGGGCAGGCATTATTAAAACGGCAATATACACCGGAGGATGTGAATGCTCTGGCCGATGCTTTTTTGGTAAAGGCTAGAGAATTTCCAGAATTTACTGATCCTATGATTTTGCAGGCAAAGCGCCTGAGGATGATTTCAGAGGGGGCGCAGGCTGCCAGAGAATTTGATCAATCGCAGATGACCCAGCCGTTTCATGAATTTCAGCACGTGTCGGCGGATCAGGCTTTAAATCTCAAGGCCGTGACGGAAAGAATGCGCGATAAGCAGTTGAAGGAGTTGAAGTATTCCTTTGATATTATAGGTAAAAAGCAGTCGCATCGTTTTAACGTGCGTATCGGGCAAGATTTCTTCCCGACAACGGGTTCTTATGATGTATCCAATGGAAAGATGCAGTATTCAGGTTTTATCCGTTCAGCAACGAGTCAGTTGGATTACTTAAGTTTTACGTACATTGTTGATTCTTCATTACAAAACAGATTTGATGAGATTGTCCTTCATCTGGCAAAGTTCCCAAAAATTAAAGAAAATGGTTTTTTTAATGATATTGTTGCGCGCTTGTTTAATGTAGATGCAATTCAGATTGAACATGTGACAGAAGAGGAAACATTAAAAATGTTGCCTGATATTTTTAACAAAATGTATGCGCATTCCCAGATCAAGATGACATTGTACGGACGGACTTTTCCTGAGAAGTATCTGGTGCAGTCAAATATTGTTGAGCCTTCAGCGTTAGATTCTGAGGATAAAGTGGGGGCCGAGGTTGAGTTTATTCTAACAAGGATTGACAGGCATAAAGGTTTGTCGGCATTGTTATCCAAGGCTGTTGAAGCTGAAAAAGCATACTGGACCGGATATTTGAATGAGATTGACCTGCAGCAACAAGAGGCATGGCGAAGCGTGTACACGCCTGAAGTGATGCGCTTTTTGGCGAGGCAGTTTGATGAGATGGCGGTCAAGGTCCCAACCTTGACAAAGGCACTTTATATTCAGGCTCAGCGATTAAGGGAGATCGCTGAGAGAGAAGATTCAGATAAGGCTCAGATGGATGCTCAGCCAGATGAAGCAGCGTTGCTTGTGCCGGCTGAGGAGGCGTTGGATATTAAACAGATTGTTTTTGATATGCAAGATAGAGGGAATCTTGAAGTATCATATCTTTTTGATATTAAATGGAAGGAAGGGGTAAGTCGTTTCAGAATAAAGGTGATGAAAATGACTTCTTTCAAGTATGCTTTGGATATTGAATCAGTTGAAGGGAAAGATATTGATTCAGAGAATTTATTTTATTTTGGATTGGTTTATGATGTTAAGCCTTTAATACACAGAGTTAGTAATGATTTGCTTCATGCCAATTTTGCTTTTCAGGATGTTGTTTTTAGAGATAAAGGAATATTTAAAGCCATCGTTTCAAAATTGTTTAAGGCAGAGCGTGTTTTAAATCATGAAATTACAAATGAAGAAACACGATTGATTGTTGATCATTTGAGTGGTTTTGCGGTTCATTCTCAGTTGAAAATGACATTATTAGGCCGCACAATTCCATCGGAATACTTGGTTGTCAAGAGGGTTATACTGGATAAATCCAATAATCCTGTTCTTCAATTCTTAAATCGAAGAATTTCCCATTTTGATGGAGTAGAAGATGTTTTAGCAGATGCTGTTGAAGTCGAGCGGGCGTATTCTTTGCAATTGCCCGTCAATATGAGTTTAGAAGAGCAACAATTGTTAAGGAAGAGATTTTCAGTAGATATTATCAATGATTTATCAATTAAACTTGTTGAGAAAGCTGCTCAATATCCAATATTAAAAGTAGTGCTTTTAAATCAAGCTAAGCATTTGAGAGAAATCGCTGACAAGGCTTCAAAGGATCATTCACAAGATAATAATACAGGTGGTATTGATATGCGTGATGAGCAAATGCCCCTTGATGTGCGTGCGCCTAAAACAGGAGGTTTTACAATTTCCTTGCCTGCCAATATCGATCCGACTGCTTATGCCCAGGTGCCGGGGTTTGTTGTGCGGATCATTGATTTCAAGCCTGTTTCAAGTTTTCCTGATTATTTCCTGGCCAAATAATTCTTCAGAAATTCAACGCAATCTTTATCGTCACGTAAGTTGATGTAACTATATGTAGTTGTTGTGTTTATGGATACTTATGTTTGTGTGGTATAATCTTTTAATGCAGAAAGAGAAATTGGTGTTCATCAAATCAGCGGTTAAACCCGACAAAGATTCAGATCAAGCGTATTATCTTTGTTTTCTTAATGAAGATGTTTTGCTTCATAAGGCAAGTGAGGATGCAATATTTCCTCTTTTGACGGCAGATAAGGCCAGGGAATTTGGCTTTGAAGATAAGTGTTTTATTGGTTGGCTTAACCAGATGCC
>JAZDPD010000209.1:0-4307 GCA_043798045.1 Candidatus Omnitrophota bacterium
AAGAAAATTTGATTTTATATAGAAACTTAAATTTATAAAGTTAATATATTTGTAGATGTTTCAATTCATCTATCTATTTATATTTATTGTATTTATATGCATAGGCGGAGCTTTGCCTGCTTTTGCCGCCAAAGATTTTAACGTAAAAAACGACACCCAGTCGTTCTTGTTTGTTAGCGGTGCCAACGGTAATGTGGGTATCGGTACCACAACAAACGCAGCACTGTTTCAGGTTGGCGTCGGCACTCCATCCGGCACGGCTGATCTCTCATCCAACAGTGCCCTCATCAAAGGCAACCTTGAAGTCGACGGCATAATTTATGGCAACGGGTCGCAATTAACCGGCGTAGCAGGAGCCGTCAGCGGGCTGACCAATTACAGCGTCCCGCGCTCACTCGCCGATGGCAAGACCCTGATCGATTCGGGGATATATTTGAATGCTAGTGGGAATGTGGGGGTAGGGACGACGAGTCCTGCTTATGCGCTTGATGTAATGGGCACGTTTAAGTCAGTCAAAGCAGGAGTAAATATTGTTCCAAACGTTTCATTTGATCTGTCAGTTGGTGGGAGTGGTATTTATTCAACTGGGGCTATATATTCCTCTAGTCGGTTTCAGAATTCTCAGGCAACAGGTGATGGGTATTTGCAATTTGTAGCTAATGCTGGCCCCATCCTGTTACGAAATCAACCTGACAATTATCCGGCTCTTGTAATCACACAGCAGAATGCTGCTGCAACTGGAGATTTACTGCAATTAAAAAATAATAATGCTACGGCTTTTCTTGTTTCTGTGTTGGGAAATGTCGGTGTTGGTAGCACAACACCTCGCGCCAAACTCGAGGTTGTCGGCTCCGGTTCCACCACCGGCACAGCCTTCCAGATCGACGATAACCTGTACAATCCCAAAGTCACAGTATTGGATAATGGCAAAGTCGGGATCGGGACGACGGCGCCGGCTGTAGCGTTGGATGTGGTCGGGGTAATTAAAGCATCGACTGCTATACAATCAGGTAACTATGTTTTTGGTGCTGGTATTGGTATGTATAATACTAACAATACAAGAGGTTTTTATGGTTTTGACTCTTTAACGCCATTGGGTGCATTTCCGTTAGTGTTGTCGGCAGGGGATGCTGCTACATATACTGATAGCTATATAAAATTAGTTACCACTGGTCTTGAACGGATGAGAATAGATAAAAGTGGCAACGTCGGCATTGGCACCATCAGCCCCCGCGCCAAACTCGAAATCGTCGCCTCCGGTTCAACCACCGGCACGGCCTTCCAGATCGACGACAGTCTTTACAATCCCAAAGTGACCGTGCTGGATAACGGGAATGTGGGGATAGGTTCAACGGCGCCGCGCCAGCGGCTGGATGTGGATGCATCTATTTATGTCGGGAATAATGTGATGGTGGGCAATGCTTTGGCAGATAGCGGCAACACCCCGCGTGTGCAGATCACGGGTACGAAGGTGATTATTAATTTGCAATAAGGTAGAAATTAATGAATAAAAAGATTGTAAAAACACAGCCAGCGTCAGATGCCCGGATTTATAAGGATATTAAAACAGTTCTTGCCGAGGCCCGGCAGAAGGTGCACAGCGCTGTTAATTCAGCCATGGTGGATGCTTATTGGCATGTTGGCAGATTGATTGTCGAGGAAGAACAGAGCGGTAAAGAGCGTGCGCAGTATGGGGTGTATCTTTTGCAAATGATTTCCAGACGTTTAACGGAGGAGCTTGGCGATGGTTTTTCTGAACAGAGTTTGAGAAATATGAGGCAATTTTATCTGATGTTTCCAATTTGCTCTACACTGCGGAGCGAATTGAGTTGGTCGCATTATAAAGTTTTATTGAGAGTCGAGGATGAACACGCGCGAAAGTTTTACAGCGAAGAGGCTGTGCTGGCACATTGGAGTATCCGGGCTCCTGAACGGCAGATTAATACGCATTATTACGAGCGCATATTATCCAGTAAACATAAAGCAGCCGTAAAACATGAGGCACAGGAAAAGACGTTACCGCTTCAGAAAAATCAACAGGATTTTATTAAAGATCCGTATGTGTTGGAATTCCTGAATCTCAAGGCGGACGCGCGTTATTTGGAAAAGGATATTGAGCAGGCCATCATCAGCCAGTTGCAAAAGTTTTTACTGGAATTGGGGCGCGGGTTTTCGTTTGTGGCGCGTCAACAAAGGATATCAACGGAAACGAAAGAGTTCTATGTTGATCTCGTATTTTACAATTATATACTCAAATGCTTTGTTCTGATTGATCTGAAAATGGGTGAATTGACGCATCAGGATATTGGGCAAATGGATATGTATGTGCGCCTGTATGAGAATAAGTTTAAGGGTGAGGGTGACGGGCCGACGATAGGGATTATCCTTTGCGCTGAAAAGGATGAAACTGTTGTGAAATATTCGGTTCTTAAAGACAAGAAAAGATTGTTTGCGTCTAAATATAAATTGTATTTACCGACGGATAAAGAATTTGTTGAAGAAATTGAGAGAGAAAAGGTGAATTTTAAGCATCTCAAGTCAGCCGACAGGTAGGGCGTGTTGGTCAGTGGCGGGGATTTCTCCAACAAGTTGTTGGAGAAACTTTCTTAATGATTTTTGTAATGGTTGAGGTCTGGTGATTAGATTTTATGTATAAAAGATTAGCATCCATAATCCTGGTTTTGCTGGCAGCCATAAGCATGGCGGTGCCCGCTTTTGCCGCCAAGGATCTGGATATTCGCAATGATACAACATCATTCTTCTATGTTAGCGGTACGTCCGGGAATGTGGGTGTTGGTACCACAGAATCCGGGGCGTTATTACATGTAGGCGGCGGGGCGGGTGCAGCGCCTGATGCCATGTCCATAACCGGGGCTGATGCTTACATCAAAGGCAACCTCGAAGTTGATGGCAAGATTTATGGCGACGGGTCGCAGTTGACCGGGATATCCGGCGCGGTTTCAGGGCTTACAACTTATGCCGTGCCGCGCGCCTCATCAGACATGACGATCGTTGATTCCGGGATCTATCTGGATGTGAATGGCAATGTGGGGATCGGGACGACGAGTACGCCCAGTGCGTTGACCTTTCCGCGACTTTCTTCGGGCATAGCGCTTTATAATACGGCTGATCAAACAACAAATTATGAAGTAGGAACGTTACGCTGGAACGCTAGTACATTGACGTTAAATGCTGGTAATGGGGGAACTGGAAATGCTAGAAATCTTTCCATAGGTACAAAATCAAGGGCCTATTTGATTGATGAAACAGCGGCTTCTGGAGCTTTTTACAATTTTATAAATACAACAGCTTCCACAGCGGCCATACTCGGTTTGACAACGATAAGAACCAGTGCGGCCGGATCAAATATTGAATTTAAAATTAATCCCGTATTGAATTTATCTGGCACAGCTGGGTATACGGCATTACTTATTAATCCAACGGAGAACACGTTAGGTAGCGGGTCTGCAACTTTGCAGGATTGGCAAGTGGGCGGTGTTAGCAAAATGATTGTTTTAAGTTCTGGTAACGTTGGGATTGGTACCTCCGTCCCCCGCGCAAAACTCGAGGTTGTTGGCTCCGGCTCAACCACTGGCACAGCCTTCCAGATCGACGACAATCTTTATAATCCCAAAGTGACCGTGCTGGATAACGGGAATGTGGGGATAGGGACAACGGCTCCTGTTGCCAATTTGCATGTAGGGGCTGGGTCTCCCAGCCCAAGCCTTGCAGCCGATCTATCCTCCAATTCTGCCCTCATCAAAGGCAATCTTGAAGTCGACGGCAAGATTTACGGCGACGGGTCGCAGTTAACCAATATTGCTGGCGCGGTGAGCGGGCTTACGAATTACAGCGTCCCGCGTTCCCAGGCCGACGGAAAAACCCTCATTGATTCAGGGATTTATACGGATGCCAACGGGAATGTGGGTATTGGGACAACGGTGCCAGGTGATAAGTTAGTAGTTAATGGGGGTGCATTAAAGATTGTTAGCGCTAATGGTTCGATGCAGTCTGTTAAGTTTTCTAATGCAGGGACGCCGACTTGGCAAATAGGGAACAGGCCTGGTGCTAATAATAATTTATATTTTTCGATAGGTGTGAATACAGAAGATGGGCCTACTTTAGCTGCTGCTGCTAAAGCAACAATTATGCAGAGTGGAAACGTCGGCATTGCCACGACAACACCTGGGGAGAAATTACAGGTTAGGGGAGCGATCAGATGGTCAGGTGCCCTTGAGTCATGGTTTCCCAACTCGGGTTCTTTATCACAGGAAACATCAGGGACCTGGTTGGAATCAGCGGGGCCA
>JAZDPD010000015.1:0-4714 GCA_043798045.1 Candidatus Omnitrophota bacterium
GCGGCCATGAGCGCGGCTGCGGCCTGATTAAGAAAAGAGAATGTATGGAACAGCAAACAATCATTGATATTACCCTCGCGCAGTTGGTGGATAAAGTGCGTGAGTGCCAGGAAAAGGGCATGCGTTTGGTGCAAATCTGCTGTACACGTTTGGCGGATAAGCTTGAGATTCATTATTCCTTCGATCTGGATTTTGAATTTACGAGTTATCGCCTGACACTGGCCAATACGGATACGCCTGTTCCCAGCGTCAGCGGTATTTATTTGCCGGCTTTCCTGTATGAGAATGAAATTCATGATCTTTTCGGTGTTAAAGTTGAAGGCATGGCCATCGATTTCAAAGGGAAATTTTATCAGAAGACGATGAAAACTCCTTTTAATCCAGCTCAGCCTTCAGAGGGAGCCAAGCCATGAGTAAGCGCACGATTATACCCTTTGGCCCGCAGCATCCTGTTTTGCCGGAGCCTATCCATTTGGATCTTGTGGTTGAGGATGAACTTGTTGTTGAAGCGATCCCTTCGATCGGGTTTATTCATCGCGGCCTTGAAAAGCTGGTCGAGAAGAAAGACTTTATAGACTTTGTTTATGTAGCGGAGCGCATTTGCGGTATTTGCAGTTTCATTCATGGCATGACCTATTGCATGGCGGTTGAGGAATTGCTGAAACTTGAGATCCCCCAGCGTGCGCAGTATTTAAGGATGATCTGGTCTGAACTTTCCCGCATTCATAGTCATTTGCTTTGGCTGGGTCTTACGGCGGATAGTTTTGGATTTGAAAGCCTGTTCATGCAGTCATGGCGTTTGCGCGAATCGATCCTTGATATTATTGAGGAGACAACCGGCGGCCGCGTGATTTTTGGATCAGCCAAGGTCGGTGGTGTGCGGCGTGATATTTCATCTTCCAAGCTTGATGAGATCATGAAGAAATTATCAGCCTACAAACGCGAGATCGATACGATTGGCAGTGTTTTCCTGAATGATTCAACCGTCAAGCATCGTATGCAGGGAATCGGGCTTTTATCACGGGCAGATGCCAAAAGCCTGGGGGCTGTTGGGCCCATGCTGCGTGCCAGCGGTGTTTTACAGGATGCCCGGATGATGGGGTATTCCTTATACGGCAAGATCGGGTTTGAGCCGGTTGTTGAGTTTTCCGGTGATTGTTATGCGCGTACAAAGGTTCGTATTCGTGAATTGATTCAATCGGTGGATCTTATTGAAAAATGTATTCAGCAGATCCAGGATGGCCCTGTGGACGTAAAGGTTACAGGAACTCCTGATGGCGAATTTTTTGCCCGTACGGAACAGCCGCGCGGAGAGGTTATATATTATGCTAAAGGCAATGGCACCAAGTTTCTTCAACGGTTGCGTGTGCGCACGCCAACATTTGCCAATCTTGCGCCGCTTTTGGCAACTTTGCGCGGATGCCAGCTGGCAGATGTTCCGGTGATTGTTCTTACCATTGATCCCTGTATTAGTTGTGCGGAGAGATAAAAATGTATATTCTTGAAATGGGAAAAATTGTATTAAAGAATCTTTTTAGCAAGCCGGTGACAGAGCGTTATCCGTTTGTGGCCAAGCAGCATCCGGTGGGTGCGCGCGGCAAGGTCAACATTGAAATTGATAAGTGCATTTATTGCGGTATTTGCCAGCGCAAATGCCCAACCGCTGCATTGGTGGTCAGCAAGGAACCCAAGACATGGACCATTGATCGCATGCGCTGTATTTCCTGCAATGCCTGTGTTGATGTTTGCCCCAAGAAATGCCTGGCGCTGGATGTCATGTATTCAGCGTGCGCGGTCAAATTGAGCACTGAAACCTTTAAACCCTGATGATTTGTAATTCTTTTAATAAAAAAAGCCCCGAATATTCGGGGCTTTTTTTGTAGGGCAATGTGCTGATCAGGTTGTTTCTTTGCCCTTGCTCATCAGAAGTTTTCCGGAGCGGACCATTTCAACCAGACCGTACTTGTTCATTAATGTTTCAAAGGCGTTAAGCTCATCCGTTGTACCCATTTGCGCGATGATGGTGCAGCCGTCTGTTTCATCAATCGCTTTGGCGTGATTTTCTTTAATGAGTTTGGCGGTAACCGCTTTAGCGCTGGACGGGATCTTTACCTTAAGCAGTGAAAGTTCGCGGTCAACGGAAAAAGCCGTGTTGTGTTCACTGGCATGGATGACATCAATTAGCTTGTTGAGCTGCTTGATGATCTGTTCCAGGATGTTAGGGTCGCCCTTGGCCGTCACGGTCATGCGTGAAAACTTTGGGTTGTGGGTGGCGGAAACAACCAGAGAGTCAATGTTGTAAGCGCGCCTGGCAAAGGTGAGCGCCACGCGCACGAGGACCCCGGGTTTGTTGGCCACGAGAATACTTAAAGTGTGGGTATCAATTGTTTTCATAACATTATCCTTTTCAGGTTTTACGTTGAACCTGTTGGTTTTTCCATTTTGGTTTTCGGCGCTTCCGTGATGATGTGATAGGCAGATTTTCCTGCCGGTATCATGGGAAACACATTGCCTTCCTTGATAACTTCAGCGTGAATGAGCGCCGGGCCTTTATGAGCCATGGCTGTCGCTAAAACCTTGCGGCAGTCTTTCACATTGTCAATATGAAAGCCTTTGATACCATAAGCTTCAGCCAGTTTCACGAAGTCTGGATTGCCCGCCAGATCAACGCCTGAGAGCCTGTTATCAAAAAACATGGACTGCCATTGGCGCACCATGCCCAGAAACTTATTATCAATGACCACAACTTTAACGGGCTGCTTGTTAACAGCTGCGGTGGCCAATTCGCACAAGGTCATCTGAAAGCCGCCGTCACCGACAATGGCCACGACCAGTTCACCCGGACGGCCAAACTGGGCTCCGATAGCAGCAGGGTAGCCGTATCCCATGGTCCCCGCGCCGCCGGAAGAGAGCCAGTTATGGCAATGATCGATCTTGTAAAATTGCGAGGCCCACATCTGGTGCTGACCGACGTCAGTGGTGACAATGGCCTTGCCCTTGGTCACATGATAAAGATCATCAATGACGCGCTGGGCTGTCAGGCCTTCGGTGTCCGCGTAATGCAGGGGATATTCCTGTTTTACGAATTCCAGTTCCTTCAGCCATTCGGCTGTATCGAGCTTGCCCACATGCTTGATAAGTTCATCGACAATCAGTTTGGCATCACCGATGATGGCTAAATCCGGCTTGACAATCTTGTTGATTTCAGCCGGATCGATGTCAATGTGCACTTTTTTGGCGCCGATGCAGAATTCGTCATTGTTGCCGTTAATGCGGTCATCCCAGCGGGATCCGATCGACACAACAAGATCACACCCGACCAGTGCCTTATTGGCATAAACCGTGCCGTGCATGCCGAGCATTCCTAATGACAAGGTGTGTGTTTCAGGAAACGCACCTTTGCCCAGCAGGGTAAAGGCAACGGGGCACTGCATTTTCTCTGCCAGGGCTTTGACAGCTTTATCGGCATTGGCAATGACAGCACCATGTCCGGCCAGAATGAGCGGCCTTTTTGAGGCTTTGAACATTTTGGCCAGTTTGATGATGTCAGTCTTGTTCCCATGGGAAGGAACAGTGTATCCGGGGATATCCATTTCCTGGTTAAGTGATCCGGTAAAGTTTCCGGCTGTTATATCTTTGGGAAGATCAACCAAAACCGGGCCCGGACGGCCAGTGGAGGCGATATGAAAAGCTTCCTTGACGATGCGCGGAATACTGTTGATATCTTTGACCAAATAGTTGTGTTTGACAATGGGCATGGAAATGCCTGCGATGTCAGACTCCTGAAAAGCATCTTTACCCAGCATGGGGGAGATGGTTTGCCCGCAAAAGACCACGATCGGGATTGAATCCATCATGGCAGTCATGATGCCGGTGACCGTGTTGGTAGCCCCCGGACCGGAGGTCACCAGGGCCACGCCGACTTTGCCGGTGGCACGTGCATAGCCGTCAGCCATGTGGGTGGCACCCTGTTCATGGCGCACCAGGATTGTTTTGATTTTTGATTCGTACAGCGCATCAAACATCGGAATGGCTGATCCGCCCGGGAGTCCGAAGATGTGTTGCACGCCATGTGCTTCAAGGCATTTGATCAGCGCTTGTGCGCCGGTCATGGGTGAAGCGGGATTTGATTTTTTTGTCATAAATTCCTTTCAATAAAAAAGGCGCCGAAATCTCAGCGCCTTTTTCTCAATTCTTTCCGCCTGATTATTTCTTCAGCGGTTCCTTTTTTGTGTTAATCGGAGATAGAGAAGGCGCTTGTGTTTTGTTGAGCGCTACGTACTGCTGCCACTTGGCCGGTACGTCGCCGTCAGGATAAATGGCTTGTACGGGGCATTCGCCTACGCACGCACCGCAATCGATACATACGTCAGCATCAATGACAAGCATGTTCTTGTCCTCGCGGAAAGCTTCTACAGGGCAAACAACACAGCAATTGGTTGTACGGCAATTGACACAGGGTTCACAGACAACGTGCGGCATAATCATTCTCCTGATAATGAAAAGTTTAACAGTGAAAAGAATATATCAGACACGGCGGCAATTGTCAAAAAGAAAAAGTAGAGTTGTTGTAAATCGCGAATTGTAACTCATAGTGCGACAAAAATAAGCTTTAAGATCAATTGTTACCCTGCAAGCATTCCTTTGCCATTTCATTCGCCGTCTTGTAACCCAGAATCTTTCTGGGATAATTATTCATCCAGTCCTGAATCCA
>JAZDPD010000043.1:0-15556 GCA_043798045.1 Candidatus Omnitrophota bacterium
CAAAGGAGAAACATCATGGCTTGCTGCTCATCCAAGAAATGCACAACAAAAATTACGAAGAAAGCACCCGCAAAAAAAGTCGTAAAGAAAGTTGCCAAGAAAAAGAAATAATCGTTTCTTTTCACACCCCCATTAAAGCCCCCTGCCAAGCCAGGGGGCTTTTCATTGATCCAGCATTAAAACTTTAACATCTTCTGCGGGCAACACCTCAGGAATACCACGTCTTTGCCACCGGGCATTATCCGCGGCCCGGGCCAAGTCCGCCAGTAAAGCTTGATGAGATACGGTCAAACTACCTGCGTGGTCATTACCCCTGACAACTTCCAGAAGGAAGTCTCGTTTCTCAGATACGACCCGCTGAAATTCTTCCGGTAAAACCGGGTCACGCTGACACAGCCCCAGATAATCAGCCGCCTGCTGATATTGTCCAAGAATAATCCCCTTCGCCGAGACTGAGGCCAATTTCAAGATACCCGTTTCCGCCCATGCCGGATTAACAGCCACCAGATCAAAGAGTGTCCGTAACATAACCGGCGAACCTGATAAGGAAAGCTCTTCAAGCGCTGCCGGACCCGCACGCCCTGTTGTCTGGAACTTATCCAACGTCTCATGCCAAAGTTTTGTCAACCTCTGCCGCTCTTCTTGAATGCGCGCCACGTATGATTTCTCTGGAAAGACCTCTTCATACCCGCTGTCCGCAATCACCTTATCCCCTGATAAAGCCACCACTTTTACCACCCGCCCCTTATCCAGACCCAGCCGTTCCAGCGCTTGTTCCAGCACATGAATACGACGGCGGCCATCCTGCAGTGAATTCAACCCGTCAACACTCACCAGCGCATCAAACGGATCTGTGGCCCGCATGCACACACGCATCGCTTCCACCAACCCCTTGTCCGCATTGCGCTCCAGGCATTCACGCACGGATTGACGGCTCAAACGGTCGGCGCGATTTTCTGTTGAGAGTTTAATTTGATCCAAACGCGCCTGCTCCATATTCAGTCGTTCATACGCCGACATACGGTAATGCTTGATCACATCTGCCATCACAGGACTTGAATATTCCAGCAAAATCAAAGGATGTGTTAATGACAAGTCATTCTTGGGTATCTGCCCGGCCGTCAATTCTTTCTTAAGATATCTATCAAAAGCCGTCTCCGTATCATACAATCCCGGCTGACGCACCAGGCCGTCGACCCCGAGTTTCTTAATCGAACTCACCGGCTTTTCTTGAGGTTCCCGCATCACACCCGACGTAAGAAAATAATACCGGCTGCGGTCATCCCGCAGGGCTTCACGCAATAACGTATCTGACGTGCGCACATGTTCAAACACATCAGCCATAACCCAGGAGGCGCTACCTGTTATGATGCCGGCACCTACCAGCAGCAACACCCGCCAGCTCATGGCTTCATCTCTGCTGACATGAAGGCATCAATCGCGGCCTGTGCCCTGGCCACGCGCAGCAACCGTTCACGACTCCATTCAAGATAATGCCGAGCAGACACGGCATTCGGATCATTCAACAAATCCAGCACCACCGCCGGAACGTCCGCCTCATCCCACAACGGCATCAACGAATGATCTCCTCTTTTAACAGCACGCATAGCAAAGTAATCAATCCGGGGCAATTGATAAAGCCCGTCCTCTGCCAACACTGCCGATGAAAATAGCAGTAGAATCAAAAAAGGCAACATTCTTTTTTTCGCCAATAAACCCATACATACCTTCCATCACTGGAACGATCCTCCCGATCCCACAGAATTGGGTTCTCTCCCACCGACATACAACGTCCCGCCTTGGGTGAAACCATCTGCATCTTGTCATCGCGCACACTGGGCATAAACGTTAGCGGCGCCAAGACACGGTGAGGTGTCAGAGATATAAATGAAGCAATGTCCACCGCACGAAATACCGTTAAGGCTGATGCCACAACCTCGCTGACATTCACACTGTATCCTGTACGCGGATAAAGCGCACCCCACGACCCGACGCACAACCCTGGCATAAGCACACCAAACCTATCGCACAAAGCACCCGAACGCAATGTAATCACAGCTAAAGGATTGTTCTTTTCCATCCGCGCCCTGCGCCACTCATCAGCATCCAGCTCACTCAAATAACTTACAACGCCCCCAAAATCAGGAGCACCCTCACAAGGTGCTTCAAGAGCTGATGATAACGCATCGGTAAATGGAAAACCAAACACATGCGCCTCATTGGCTTGCAATGCAGTTGTATCAGACTGAGACGATGTGCCAAAATTCATCCCTTTGTTCTGTGCTAACTGTGACAGAGATGACACAAGCGGCGCATATTCATTGATCCCGGACTCCCCGCTCTTTCTGGTTGTTTCAACCAAAAGAACAGGTTGCCAAAAACGCATCTTAACTCCCACATACGGCGGCGAAGCACGTCGACAAACACCCACCGGCTTAACATTCACACAGCCTAAATCAACCTTAGAAGCCAAGGTCACGGCACTTTCTGCAGCCCATCCGGAAACAGTCGAAAAAAGAATACCCAATGCCAATGCCCACACCCTCTCAGGCCTTGATAATCCAAAATAACGACATGGAAGGTTGCAAATTATTATGGGCCTGATCCCCTCCCGCTGAACCGCTTTGCACCCATTGCGTATTGTTATACAATGCTGAAGAATGTCCGTCATAACGCCCTCCTGAAAATGCCTGACCGTACGTATGGGAATGCTCGGGCATCTCGGTCAGGGTTAAACGATGCTTTTCTTCCCCGAACACCCCCCCCAATTTATTCCCGGCTTCCTGCGTAATAACATGTGCCGCCACCTGCCCCATATCATCCAGCCCCGATACCACTCGCCCGCGCAAATCCGGTAAATTAAATGTCGTATGCCCATCCCCACTCCCATAAAGCGTGCCAATCACAGCAAATAATTCAGGCTGCTCCAGCCGCAAAACTGCACGGCCATCGCACACCAACCATCCTTGGGGAATATCCCAGGCCCCCCAAGGCACCATAACACCCGCAGGGACGCCTCCCCCCGACGAACCCGGCAACGTAACGGTGGATCGCACCTCACGACCCGACACAACCGCCATGGGCAGCAATCCGGCCGTAACCGGACAAATTTCCAGCGGCAAGGAAGTAACAATATCGAGGTTCACCCCATTGGCAACCAATTCATACGCCAAACCGAAAGGATTGTGCCCTGGCCAAACAGCATCCACAAATCCTTTTGCCCGTAAATCATCCAAGTTACCAGGCCATGCTTTCTGATCAACGTAATACGCACGCACCGCTTCCGAAATCTGACTCATTTCAAGCGCAGCTTTCTTGCCCGCCTCAATACGGACCGAACGAATGAAGTTCGGCACCAAAGCCCCTGCCAAAATAGCCCCCAAAGCAACAACCATCGACAATTCAATGAGAGAAAATCCGCGCTTAGAACGCACCTTGCCTCCGTTGTTCATATACTAACCTCCAAGCAATCCCCCGTTTTATAATGGTTGACATGCGCAACATATCGGCAGAACCCGAAGATGTGATCTGAACAAAATGGTCCTTGGGAAGATCTACACCAGCCACACCCTTGGGCAAAGAAGTTTCAACCCATAAACGCCCGCCATCCTGCCCCAAACGATAACTTTCACCCCAAGGATTAACCCGACCCCCTTGCGGCAAGAGCGTCCACAATTCCTCTGCCTGAGGCCAGGAAGCATGCCCAGCCTCATACTGCAGGCCTGTATCCAGAATGGCAGACATGTCCTGATACGTACGCGCCACACGTGCACGCAACAAAACCCCAGCCAGTGTGCATTGCAAAGATCCTGCCAAAAAGAACACAACCACAATCCCCAATGCGATCTCCCATAAAACAAAAGCCCGTTGACACAACCCGCCTTTTGCCATAGGAAATGCTGTGCCACTGAAACATCGTTGACACCCCACCTGCTGACCGGCTGGAAAAAATATTTCTCTATTCATGGGTTTTCATCAATATAGTTAGATTGCGGCACCATCCGGGTTTAACATCAAAATGTGGCCTTCCAGATCTTAGATGTATTGTCATACGCAGTCGCATCTGCCTTGGCCTGCAAGGTCTCTGACAAAGCCGTGGCTGCAGATGCCGGAATATTGGCAAGGACAATATCAATCTTGGTATTATCAGAACCATTAGGACCAACCGTATAGTCACCGCCAAAACTGTTACTGCCTGCCGGATCAAAATTAAGCGGCAAATACCCGCCCGTTTTAAGTGAAGCCACCGTAACCCCCGCATAAGTCAGGTTTTTTCCGGAAAGGAAATTCTGCGCAGCCAAACGTAAGTTTTCAACAGCCTGTACCTCACGCTGGACACGGCATTTGTTCATCATTCCACCCCCTGCGGCCACAACCCCCAGGAGGACCGCGATAAGCCCGATAGAAATCGCCAACTCCATTAATGAAAAACCCTTGTTGTTTTTATACATACTTTTCTCCTTTTTCATGATGACCTGTTATCCAGAATCCTTATTCATCCCCCAGCTGCCGCTTTAGAAATATCAAAAATCTACATAACCCCAATATGCGTCAAATTGGCATAAACTGGTTTTAGAAATGCCAGGATAAACACCATCAAGCAAGCCGCACACACACCCAAAAGCATAGGCTGCACGACACTAGCCAGCGTATTCAAGCCTCTTTCAAAAGAAAGGTAATAAAGCCTGTAAATGCGTTCACAATAATCCACATATGCTCCGGTTTCCTCGCCAATCTTGATCATATCAATCAAAAGTGACGGAAAATAATCACATGCCGTCAATGCCTGGGCAAATGTATGCCCTGACACTAAGAAAACAGCACACTGAGAGATTTTCTTTCTCGACATGGATACCCCGGCGCATCCCGCTTCACGCAAAGCCGCATCCAAAGAAATGCCGCTTTTAAGTAAAATATAAATATCGAAGAAACACATCGCTATATCCATGTCTTTGCATAAGGACCCGACCCACGGCATATGTAACAACAACAATCCCCTCCATTCCCGAGCACGCCAAGATACAATCGCCGCGAACATTCCCAAGAAAACCAGTACCATCAACAACCAATACCAATGGTCCTGCAGGCCATGGCTAAGATCGAGCATGAAACGCGTCAATCCACCCTGCATCGCCTCGGATGGTAAAAATGAAGCCAGGGAAGGTACTACCTTCTGGGTTACATAAACAAGGGCCGAGCATAAAAATACAAGAATCAATAACGGATACCCCAACGCACCGATCACCTGCCCCTTTACAACAGCCGCCATTTGATAATACTCACTCAAAAGCCTGCATGCCGCAATTAACTGCCCCGAACGCTCCGCACAAGAAACAGCATTGAGCGTCAAACGCGGAAAAATATTCGCACCCTCCATGGCCTGCACCAAAGACATGCCCTTCGACAAACTTTCCTGCATCTGTGCACAGACCGCACGTATACCCAACGACGGTAAACTGCCTTTAAAAATATGTAAAATATGTGTCATCGTCAATCCGGCTTCCAGCATATGCCCCAGATCTTTAAAGAAATCAGACAGCTCGTTTTCAGGAATACGCCGCATCCCCGAAACCCGTTGAAAAGTTGTCCGGACATCCATTTCAAGGCTAACCACAAACAAACCCTCCTGTTGGAGGCGCACAAGTACATCAGCCCGTCGTCCGAACATCACGCCTGTCATCTCACATAAAACAGCATTGATTGCCCGATATCGCCACACCATCAGCCCACCACCCTCACAGATTCCTCAAGCGAAACAACCCCCTCCCGCACCAGGCGTGCCGCATCCGCCTGCAATCCGTTCGCGTTGGAACGTTGCCGCACCCTGAGGCATATCTCATTAATCAGCCCCTGTTCGATCATAAAGCGAATTTCATCATCAATGAGAAGTGTTTGAGACACCACGGTTCGGCCGCGGTAACCGGAAAAACAAAAACTGCACCCCCTTGATTCAGCCCGGTAAACAATCTGCCCGGGAGCACAAATAAATTTACGTTCATGCTCAGGGACACTTTGTGGCGTCACAAATTCTTCGACGCGGCAATGCGGGCAAAGCTTGCGCACCAAACGCTGGGCCACAACCCCGTTAAGCGTATTGGCAATATAACTGTAATCGACCCCCAGATCATGCAAACGCAAGATCGCACTGACCGCATCATGAGTATGTAAAGTCGATAACACACGATGCCCGGTGAGCGCCGCACGCACGGCCTCAGCCGCTGTCTTGGTATCACGGATCTCACCAATAAGAATAATATCAGGGTCATGGCGTAATAATGAACGTGTAACCTGATCGAAATCATGACCTTTTTTGACATCCACGGGCACTTGAGTGACCAAAGGCAGTTTTATCTCCACCGGATCCTCGACAGCAACAACCTTGGTCGTTACATCTTTAAGATCCGAAAGCATGGCATAGAGGCTGGTGGTCTTGCCGCAACCCGTTGGCCCGGTAAGAAGGATAACCCCATGGGGCTTACGCAACATACCCTCAATGATCTGCCGATGTAAGAGTGAATAGCCAAGTTCCTCCAAAGACAGTACCGAACGCGTCTTATCCAGCAAGCGCAACACAAGCGATGAGCCATGAATGGAAGGAATATGAGACAAACGCACATCGATCTTGTGCCTGCGGCACACATGATCAAACCGCGCATCATGGAAACGTAAAACATCCCCCGCACTGATCTGTGCCCGATTAAAGAAAATATTCACCAGGCGCATATGTTCTTTAAGGGCAAATGTGCGATAAAAACGCAAGACACCATCAATACGAAAACGTACTTCAACAGCTTTTTCAGACGGCTCGATATGAATATCCGTTGCTCCCAGCATCACGGCCTCATCCATGAGCAAGTCTGCCGCATCAAGCACACCTGAATCTGGTGTTGATACAATCTGAACATGGCTCTCTTCCCTATTAATAGTATAGAGCGCTGCCAAAATCTGAGATAAACCGGAAATAAAGAACCTGACATGAGGAAATCGCTCTAAAATATAATCACTGCTTCGCGTATCATACGGATCACTCATGACAACAACAAAACCGTCCAAGACCCTTAACGGAACAACTCTGTTTTCCTGTAAAAAATCAAAACCCAGGACTTCCACAGAACTGACATCCACATCAAACTCACCTTTAAAAACAGGCCACCCCGACTGCTGACTTAAAACATCCACAAGATCTTCTTCAGCCAGAAAATCATAATGCTGCAGAATATGTCCCAGCGGTTCGTGCCGGCTCAAAACATCCTGCACCGCCATACTTAATGACAGCTGACCCGGTGTTATCTTTCCTTGCCCAACCAACAATGATCCCAATTTTTCTGCGATCATAAGACTTCCAGATATTGATACATAAACAACTATGGCTTGATATATAATCAAATATAATACATGACGGGAAAATAATCAAGTTAAAACTTTGACTATTCATCAAATTCATAGGACTGTTGTGATAAGAAGATTTTAAAATCTATATTAGCAAGTGTCGCAAAAATAAATGGGGTGCTGCGACAAGGATGGATAAACATCTACAAAACAAATTGAATTACCCAATATCTTTCCATATAAAGCGCCTCTGCGAATTACCTTCCCAAAAGAATGCTTCCAGAGGAAATATTATGAAAAGCTGCCCACTTCACAACGAGAATATTTTATGCAAGCGCTTTCATCATTGAATCCAGGCTATTACACAATCCGGATTTACAACACCCCGCATAAAAAAAAAGCCCCCTGACTCAAGAAGAATCAGGGGGCTTTAATTTACAAGAAATACTGCTTTAACGTTTTATGCTGAGTACTTTTAAACGCTTGATGCCTGCCGGAACCTTGATCTCAACCAGATCGCCGGCCTGATGCGTCAACAACCCCTTGCCGATCGGCGAGAAAACAGAAATACGGTCAACACCAAATTCTACCTCTTCAGGGGACACCAGCATGTATTTGATCTCTTTTTTAAGATCAAGGTCATTTAAAACAACATGCGCACCGATGAATATCTTATCCGAAGGGATATTCATATCCTCAATGAACGCCACATTGGAAAGCGTGCCCTCAAGATCATTGATGCGCGATTCGTTATGCGCCTGGGCTTCCTTGGCCGCATCATATTCCGCATTCTCGGAAATATCGCCCTGCGCGCGCGCCTCACCGATCGCCTTGGCGATACGCTGGCGTTCAGTGGTCTTTAAGAACTCCAGCTGTTCAAGGAGTTTCTGGTAACCATCTCTTGTCAGATATACCTGGCCTGCCATAAGAAATTACATGCTCTCCACGGCTTTAGTCATGACCGGAACGATCGCCATGACCTCATCCTTGACCATGCGGCCAAGCTTGCTAAAACGCCACTCACCAGAGGCATCCTGATTTTCACGGCCAACCTGGAGTTTCTTTTCGCCGCCATTATAAGAAAAAACACCGACAGTAATGCGCGTCCCGTCGAATTCCTTGACCTCTTTGAAAACTTCCACATCCAATGACTTGTCGTACGGCATGGCAATGCCTCCTTTAAGGGTTTGTTAAAATCTTAGGTTAATCCCGGAATATTAAGCCCGGGGATTTTCTGCATCTGGGCTGCCGCTTCTTTCTGGGACTTACGGATGGCCATATTGACCGCCTTGATAAGCTCCATCTGAAAACGTGCCTTTTGCTTGGGATCAAGCCAAGTATCCTCGATCTCAATATTCTGAAAAATCTGCGCACCATTTAACTTGATCTTGATGCCGCGAACCTCGTTATAATCAATAACAAGCTTTTCCAGCTCTTTCTTGAGCATATCCGCCTGTTTCTTGAGCTCCATCAACTTTTTCATCTGATCAAACATAACTGCAACTCCTTCAAATAAAATTAATGAATCTTTTTATACTCTAAATAATTCCCTTTGGCAAGGAAACTTTTCTATTATCACCGTCTTTTCCCGATCAACGCAGCGCAAACCCTATGTCATATAACGTCGGAACAAGGAATTTCTGAAGAAAAATAAGTATCAAAAAAGCAATGATCGGTGAAAGATCAAAAGCCATGGGCGGCAGTATCCGGCGTATGGGCGCGAGCACCGGCTCCGTCACACGCATCAAAAACTGAACAATCGGATTGTACGGATCCGGATTCACCCAGCTGATCAACGCACGGATCAATATCAGCCAGTAAAGGATGCTCAAGACCGTATTCACCACCAGAGCCAATGCTGAAAAGAAATTCGAAAAGATGAACATGATAAAACCTTTCTTACTCCATATTATTATTTACAATGATCAATACAATACCCACGCGCCTAGAATACTTTTATAAGCGTTCCGTCAATAACACGCTGCTCCACACGATCAAGGATCCGCTTGGTTTTTCGGGATATCTGCTTAAGTTCCATCATGATCGAACTGATATCCTGGCTGGTCTGGTGAAACCCCTTGGCCGTATCCCGTAACACTTCAGCGATGTCATACACATCAAGCATCGGCTCACCCATGGCGGGATTGTCAACATCAATCACCGGTTCATTCAGATGACGGCCAATTTCAATGTATTTGGACCCCAAAACACCTTCCGTCTGAACAGATACACGCGTTGAACGACGTACTTGCTCTTCAAATTTCTTATAAACACTCAAACGCACCCGGATCCCGCGGCCACCCACTTCTTCAGGCAAGAAATCAATCTGATCAACCAATCCGACCGTCACCCCTGATAACCTGACCGGCGCCCCCTCAATCAAACCGCCCACCTTATCAAAAAGAACGGTCATGGCCATCTTGGGCTGTGAAAAACCTTTATTATAACCAATGAAGAAAATAACAGCCACCACCAGTAAAAGCCCGACCAGAAAGAAAATCCCTGCCCAGAACTGTTTCATCAGATCATCTTTTAACATAAAGGTTACTCCAGGAATTCTTTCACAAACGGCTCCGTGACACGCCTTAACACTTCCTCACCGCCCTGGGCCACCACGCGCCCCTGATGCAGCACAACAGCCCGATCAGCTGAACGAAAAGCATTCCTCACATCATGCGTGGTGATCACCGTCGTACACCCCTGCTGCTTGGAAAGATCCCGAATAAGCCCGGAAATATCCCGGCTGCGGATCGGATCCAGTCCAGATGTGGGTTCATCACATAAAAGCACCTTTGATCCCAACACAAGCGCGCGCGCCAAAGCCGCGCGTTTTCGCATCCCGCCGGAAAGTTCCAACGGGTACTTACTTCCGGAGCCTGCCATATCGACCATCTTCAGGAAAACATCAACTTTTTCCTTGATCTGCGCTGCCTTAAGGACCGTGTGCTCTCTCAAAGGGAAAGACAGATTCTCCTGGACCGTCATGAAATCATACAACGCGCTGTCCTGAAAAAGATACCCCACCTTCCGGCGAAATTTCAAAAGCTCCGGCTCACGCAAACGCGTCACCGGCACATCATCAATTGTGATCTCACCCGCGTCAGGCAACATAAGCCCGATCAAATTCAGAAGCAATACACTTTTGCCGGTACCACTGGGCCCCATCACCGCCACAATTTCACCGCGTGCAATATCCAGATCAAGCGCATCAAGCACTTTCTGGCCATTAAAAGACTTCGAAAGGCCGCGGACTGAAATCATTTTTCAAACGCACGGTAACGGTTTTTTGCAAAACGGGTATAGGCCCGTTCAAAAGGCCTAACATCCGTTTTCTCAAGATAAAACATAACATCGCGGTACATGCCTGCCTGATACACCTCGGTATCCAGAATGCTTTCCACCTCATCTGTCGGGAACCACTTCTCCCCCTCAAAAATAATAGGTTCCCCGTTACGGATCCAGACCGGCTCCTGCAACTGCGCGGCAGAAATAATCGCCGGACCATCCGTCCGTTGCGACAAGGCACATCCACCGAAAAATAACACCAGCAACATAAACCCCAGCAACATCCGATATGTCTTCATCAATGCCCCCAAAAGGTCAAAATGATCTTTGTCAATACCGTGTTGGAAACAATAACCCCCACATAACACATCGCCACCGCCTGTGTGGTAAACTTCCCCACACCAAGCGAACCGCCGGAAGTAAAAAAACCTTTATAACACGACGTCCATCCAATGAGCAGCGCAAAAAAGAATACCTTAACAAAGCCGCTGAAAAAGTCCACAAACGCGATACACTTGATCGTTTGATTCATATAATAGATCGACGGTATATTCGCCTCGTGCACCGCCACCAGATATCCACCGAAAATACCAACGACCATGGATACCACCACCAAAATCGGCAAAACAACAAGGCACGCCAGGAACCTGGGTACAATCAAGAATTCCACAGGATCAACCCCCATCGTCCGTGTGGCCTGGATCTGGCTGTTAACACTCATGGTCCCCAGCTCGGCCGTCATGCCAGCACCGGACTTTCCTGAAAAAACAAGTGCCGTAAAAACAGGACTGAGTTCCCTGACAAGGGACAAGGCCACCAGCTGCGCGATGAATTCCTTGGCGCCGAATCGCTCCATCATCACAACCCCCTGCATGGCTAAAACAGCACCCGAGGCAAACGAAACAAGCATCACAATAACCAGCGACCGAACACCCTGTTCAAATATCTGTTTAAAAACCTCTCCCCAGCGCACGCGCCCTTTAAGCACGCACAAGAAAATATTCCCCAGAAAACCAGCGCCGCGGCCAATGGATGCAATCATATTTTAACTGATGGCAAAGAAACCATTCACCCTTTCTTGCGCAGCCAATGATTGGCCAACTCTTTATCAATCCGCTGTGCCGACGCCAGCGATATAACCTTGGGATCGCTCTCACCATGGCGATGCTGGGCCAAACGCGCTGCAGCCAAAGATTCCCGTTTATAACCGCGCGCAATAAAATCCTCAACAGACCACGTCACTGCTCCCCGATGCCGGCAAATAATCGCCAATTCACGGTCATTGGTCACACAAATGATCTGTCCAGGTTCCTTAGCATCCTCGACCATCTGTCGCATATGATCATCGGCAGAAGCCCCCTGTGTAAAAATCACACGGACATCCGTCGACAATGCCTGCCGGGGATCCATGCCACCCATAGCAAACTGACCGTCAAAAATAACCGTTAGCCTATTACGTCCGCTGCCCTGAGGCCGACGCTCGCGGATAAAGCGCATTAGCGCCTGACGTCCTTCCTCCAGCGAACGATCCAACTGACGGGCAAACTCAGGCGTCTGCTTCAGAACATTGTATCCGTCGAGCAGAAGATGTCGTGACATAAACAATACCACCAATCAGGCCCATCACAATCACATAAAAGAAACCTATCAAGCTCAAACCCACCGCCACGCCCTGGGAAACACCGATCTTGCCCAGGAAATAAACCCAACCGATCTCGCGCACCCCCAACCCTCCGATCGACGGAAGAAATGTCACTGCCGCCACAATCGGAGTAAATACCAGAAACGGCAGGAAATGCACATCCTGATGAAGCGCCAATGCAATCAGATACGACATGTACGACCCCAACACCTGCAACAGACACGAAAAAACAACACACCCCCACCCGGTGCGTTTCTTCCCTTTCATGAGCATCACATCCTCGTGCATCTCCATGATACCTTTTTGCAAACGCGGGATTCTGCTGAAAAAACCTGCGAAGAAACGATAAACATGAACATTAAAAAGCATCCCGCCAATCACAAGTGACAATACAGTCAAAATGGCAATAGGAATAATCACAGAAGGGGCATCAATCAGCCGGCTGCCGGCTACGTACGCCACGGCGGCCACGATCACAAGCCCCGCAAACCCGCTCAGGCGATCCAACACCACAGATGCGAACACTTTTGGCTTTTGCCCGACACCACGGCTCAAACCTATGGCCTTGACAAGATCCCCTCCAATGGAAGTCGGCAAAAACAGGTTACAAAACATACCGATGAAATAATAACGAAAAATCAGCCCTGGGGAAACATCCAGTTTGAGCGCATGCATGAAAATAGACCAGCGCAGCAAAACCATCAGATTGATCAATACGTAAAGCAAGCCTGCCCACCATAAAAGCCCAACATCTGCCGTTTTGACAACCTTAAGGATCTCATCCCAGTGAATGAACGAGAAAACCCACGCCAAAAGACCACCGCTTAAAGCTAATCGGCCTAAGAAAGAAACAACATTCTTAACTTTCTCTGTCATCTACCAACGGCCTCCTGTGCCGTTCCATAAACCTCTTCTGCCATAAATGAACTTCTCACCAAAGGGCCTGAAACCACCCGCTTGATCCCCATCGCCAGACCTTCCCGGGAATATTGGTCAAAAACTTCCGGCACAACAAAACGCGCCACCGGCAGCTGACGTCCATCAGCTGATGGTGACAAATACTGCCCGATCGTCACCCATTCACAACCGGCCGTTCTTAATTCCCGCAGTGTTTCAAGAACTTCGTGATCTGACTCACCCAGGCCCACCATCAACCCTGACTTGATACGCACATGCCCTGCTTTTAACCGCGCCATTCTTAAAAATTGGAGCGAACGGTCATGATCAGCCTGTGGACGCAACAGTGGTGCCAAACGACGCACCGTTTCAAGGTTGTGCCCAAAAACATCGGGCTGTGCCGCCATAACTGTTTCCAGACAATCGGGCCGGCCAGTAAAATCCGGCACCAAAAGCTCAATTTTAATCCCTGATGAAATTTCCCTTATCGCCCGGACAACGGCCGCAAACTGACCGGCACCCTCATCCGGCAAATCATCGCGAGTCACTGATGTTATAACAACATAATTAAGCCCAAGTTCAAAAACTGCTTCAGCCACACGCTTGGGCTCCAATGGATCAATCGCCAGAGGCAACCCGCTTTTAACTGCACAAAAACGACAGGCACGCGTGCAATGATCCCCCAAAATCATCAATGTTGCGGTTCCCTTGTTCCAGCAACGGCCGGTGTTGGGGCAACGCGCTCCCTCGCAAACCGTATGCAGCCCATGCCCGCGCAGCAAAGAGCGCATCCGCTTGAACATCACCGGATCAGGCAGGGGCTGACGAAACCATTCGGGAAGCTCAGGCACAAGAACACATTTTTCTGAAAGCAGCCACTTCCAGCTGATTTAATTTATCTTTATATTGATCCTTCTCGGATCTGGAAGCATAATCAATGATCATGCGTCCATTCAAATGATCTGTTTCATGCTGATAAATCTTGGCCGCGATGCCTGAAATATCGACTTCAACCATCTCGCCGCGTTCTGTCATATACCTGACACGCACACTTTCAGGCCGCTTGATCTTAATGTGAATGCCCGGAAAACTCAAACACCCTTCTTCAAGGACAGTCTCTTTGGACGAAGCCTGGATGATCTCAGGATTAATAACAACAAAAGGCCCTTCCCCGGCATCAGCCACAAAAATCTTTTCATCAATCCCGACCTGATTGGCCGCCAGCCCGGACCCGTCATAATCATACATGGCCTTGATCATTTCCTTGATCAGAAGCTTTTCCGCCGGACCGATAGAAAAAACCGCCCGTGCAGGCTTACGCAGACACGGATCTCCATATAATCTGAGTTTTAAGTATGTTTTTACCATATAATGCTCGAATACCTCACCGATCAGGCCTTCATGCTATTATCATCATTCAAATAAACAGTCTTTGTTTTCATGAGCCGGGCTTCTTCAGGTGTCACGAGCCCATAACTGACTATGATGAGCTTATCACCCACATAACCCTGACGTGCCGCCGGACCATTAAGACAAAAATGGCCTGAACCAGCCTTGCCGGCAATCACATACGTCTCAAGACGTGCACCATTATTGACATTAAAAATCTCAACCTTCTCACCAGGAATAATGCCCACAGCATTGATAATGTTCTCATCAATCGTGATAGAACCTTCGTAATAAAGTTCTGCCGCTGTAACACGCGCATTGGCAATCTTAGCTTTACAAAACGTGATCAACATACTCGCATCACTCCTTAATCTCCGGATCCAAAGAATCCGAATTACAGTTGTGCCTTCAATCTTTCTAATAAACGTACCTTTGGCAGTGCCCCGACCATCTGGTCAACGACCTTCCCGTTCTTAAAAATAAGCAACGTCGGAATGGATGCCACATCAAACTCTGCCGCCAAATCCGGCGCCTCATCCACATTAATTTTTCCCACCTTGGCCAAAGAACCCATTTCCACGGCGATCTCCTCAACCACAGGAAGGACCATGCGGCATGGACCACACCACTCTGCCCAGAAATCAACCAGAACCGGAACCGCTGATTTTAGCACTTCAGTTTCAAAATTATCCTTTGTTATCTTTATCGCAGCCCCCATATGCCCTCCTTTAAATAAGCTTTAACCATCACTATTAGAAATTTCAGGTTAACTTGAATTGTTTATTATAGTTACACGCCTGAAAAGCCGCAAGGGATTTCAATGAATTGGTCTGATTTCATTCAAAAATCTTACGTGCTGTACCGTCAAAAGGGATTACTTAAATATCTCCACAAAAGCATCAATTTTAAAGAAAATGGTATTTTTACTTTATATAATTTTGACTGTTTATACCCTGAAAAGACATTAAAAATCAAACAAAGAAAGGCCTTCGGCAAGAAAAACAGGGTTTTGTA